>CP144815.1:0-118701 GCA_036689405.1 Candidatus Stammera capleta
GAAAAATGATTTTAAGTAAATATTATTTTCTAAGACCTAAATATATAATTTTTATTTTTGACTACAATAGAAAAAATTTTAGAAATAAAATTTGTAGTAATTATAAAAAAAATCGTAAAAAAATTTCTTTATATTTATTAAAATATATATTGTTAATTAAAAAAAAATTAAATAATTGAGGTATAAATTATTATAATGTACCTTATGTTGAGGGAGATGATGTAATTGGTACATTAATAAAAAATTTTATTAATAAAAATAAATATAAAATATATATTTTATCTTATGATAAAGATTTATTACAATTAATAAATAAAAATGTATATATGTTAGTTACAAAAAAAATAATATTTAATAGAAAAAAAGTGTTTAAAAAATATGGAATATATCCTAACCTATTTAGAGATATGTTAATATTATGTGGAGATAAAAGTGATAATATACCAGGAATAAAAGGGATAGGGATAAAGACAGCTTCACTATTATTAAATAATATAGGTAATATTTATAATATATATAAAAATTTAAATAAAATAAAAAAATTAAAAATTAAAAATTATTTAAATATTATAAAAAATTTAAAAAATAATTATATTAATATCAATATTTGAAATAAATTAATATCATTAAAAACTAATTTAAAAATAAGTTTTAAATTAAATAATTTTTTAGTAAATTTTAAGTTATTAAATAATATTTTAAAAAAAATTAATTTACTAAAAATATAATATATATATATATTTATTTTATTTATTTTAAAAAACTTATATATTATTAAAATATTCTTATAAAAAAATATAATTAATTTAATAAAAAAATTTATTTTATAAGAAAATAAATAGTTATTTTAAAATATTTAAATATATTTTTTTTAAAAAAATATTTATAATAAAATATTTATAAAAAAATTTAAAAAATAAAATAAAATAAATTTATTAAATAACTTTAAATTTTTATTTTTATAAAATTAATAAAAAAAAACTAAGAAAGATTTTTTATATATAAAATTTAATATTAAAAATTATAAATTTATTAAAATACAATTATTATTATTGAATAAATAAAAGTAAATATAAATTTATATTTTTTATATAATTTTTTTTTAAAAAAAAAATTATTTATATAATTTTTTATTAAAATTAAAAAATATATTTATAAAAATATAAATTTAATAATAATAATTAAAAATAATATAATAATAATAAAAAGTTATTCCTTTAGAAAAAATTTTTATTTTAAGTAATAAAAAAGTTTATATTAATAAAAAAATATTAGTAATAAATAAATTGTTTTTAAAAACATATAAAAAAATTATTAATTAATTTAATAAAATAATATATTTTTTATTTAATAAAAATAAAAAAGTTATATTTAAAAAAAACATATTATAATTTTTTAAAAAAATAATTAGTTTAATTAAAAATAAAAAATTTATTTTAATAATTTTATAAAATGAATTATATATAAATATATTAATAACATAAAAAAAATAATATATATATTAAAGAAAAAGTTAGTAGTTTTTAAAAATAATTATAATTATATTATTTATTTAACATGAAATTTTGATTAATTTTAGTTTTTAAAATTATATAAAAAATAATATTATTATTATTAATAATAACTTTTTAAATTATTTAGTTTAATTTTAAAAAAAATTAATTTTACTATTAAATTAGAAAAATAAAATTTCTTGTATTTTTATAATTATAAAATTTTTAAATTTAATTAAAATTATAAAAGTTAATAAAATTATTAAAATTATTTAAATAATTATTAAAAATAATATTTGTATTAATTTTATTAAAAATAAATTATTAATATATTTAATATAAAATATGTAATAATATTATTTAATAATAATAATTTATATTTTTAAAAAATATTTTTTTTAATAAAATATTAAATAAAGTTTTTTATAATTACTTATAAAAGTTTATTTCAAAAAAAATATATTTTTTAATATTTAAATTATATATTTATTTAATATTTTTGATATATAAATATAATTATTTATGATAAAATATTGAAAATTTTTATATTTTTTAATATAAAATATAATTGATATATTAATATAATTTAATAAAAAATTAAGAGAAATTATTAATATTTATAAAAAATATATTTTTATAAATAAAAATTTAAATTGTTAGAATTTTTTATAAAAAATTATATAAAATATAAAAAATAACTTTTAAAAAAAAAAAAGAAATAATATATATAAAATATTTATTATATTTTTTATTAATTATTTTTTTTAATCTTTTGCCCAGAGGCGGAATTGAACCACCGACACGAGGATTTTCAGTCCTCTGCTCTACCAACTGAGCTATCTGGGCTTTAAATAATTAATTATTTTATTTAATTTTTATTATTATATTATTTTTTTTAAATAATTAAATTAATATTTTTAAAAAAATAAAAAATTATTATTTGAATTTAAACTTTTTAAAAAAATATTTTTATTGTTTTAATAATAATATAATTTTATATTATATATAATAATAATACAAGATAAAATTTTTATTTAATTATATTTAAATATATATAAAAAATTATTTTTTTAAAATTTTATTGTAAATAATAGTATAGTTATATATTTATATTAATTTAATTATTTTTATATTTTATATAAATTAAATATATTATTTTATAAAACTTGAAAGTTTTTTTTTTAACCCCCATATTAATGGGTAATTGTATAGTATTATATATTTTATTTTTTACAATAATTAAGTTAATAGGAGTTTTAATGAAAATTCGTCCATTACACGATCGTATTATAGTAAAACGTAAAAATGTTGAATCTAAATCGTCTGGTGGTATAGTTCTTACAGGATCTGCAGCTGGTAAATCTACTAGAGGTAAAGTAATAGCTGTTGGAAAAGGTCGTATACTTGATAATGGTAATGTTAAAAAACTTGATGTTAAAGTAGGTGATATAGTAATTTTTAATGATGGTTATGGTATAAAATCTGAAAAAATTGATGATCAAGAAGTTTTAATTATGTCTGAAAATGATGTATTAGCTATTATTAATTAATATTTTAAATTTTAAAAATTTAAGGAATATTTATGACAGCTAAAGATGTAAAATTTGGTAATGATGCAAGAATAAAAATTTTACGTGGAGTAAATATTTTAGCAGATGCAGTAAGAGTAACTTTAGGTCCTAAAGGACGTAATGTAGTTTTAGATAAATCTTTTGGTGCGCCTTCTATTACAAAAGATGGAGTATCAGTTGCTAGAGAAATAGAATTAGAAGATAAGTTTGAAAATATGGGTTCTCAAATGGTTAAAGAAGTAGCTTCTAAAGCTAATGATGTAGCTGGTGATGGAACTACTACTGCCACAGTATTAGCTCAATCTATAGTTAATGAAGGATTAAAAGCTGTTGCTGCTGGTATGAATCCTATGGATCTAAAAAGAGGTATAGATAAAGCTGTTAATTCTGCTGTTATAGAATTAAAAAAAATATCTGTTCCTTGTTTAGATTCTAAATCTATTGCTCAAGTTGGTACTATTTCTGCTAATGCAGATGAAACAGTTGGAGCTTTAATTGCTAAAGCTATGGAAAAAGTTGGTAAAGAAGGTGTTATAACTGTTGAAGAAGGTACTGGTTTACAAGATGAATTAGATGTTGTTGAAGGAATGCAATTTGATAGAGGATATTTATCTCCTTATTTTATTAATAAAAATGATTCAGGTGTTGTAGAATTAGATAATCCTTATATTTTATTAGTAGAAAAAAAAATTTCTAATATTCGTGAAATGTTACCTATATTAGAAGCTGTTGCTAAATCTAATAAACCTTTATTGATAATTGCTGAAGATGTAGAAGGAGAAGCTTTAGCTACATTGGTAGTTAATAATATGAGAGGTATTGTTAAAGTAGCTGCTGTTAAATCTCCTGGTTTTGGGGATCGTCGTAAGTCTATGTTGCAAGATATTGCTATATTAACTGGAGGTATAGTAATTTCTGAAGAAGTAGGTATGGATTTAGAAAAATCTAATATTAATGATTTAGGTAGTTGTAAAAAAATAATTATTAATAAAGATACTACTACAATAATAGATGGATCAGGTTGTCAAAAAGAGATATCTAGAAGAATAAATAATATTCGTCAACAAATAGATGAATCTACTTCTGATTATGATAAAGAAAAATTACAAGAAAGAGTAGCTAAATTAGCTGGTGGAGTAGCTGTATTAAAAGTTGGTGCTGCTACAGAAGTAGAAATGAAAGAAAAGAAATCTAGAGTAGAAGATGCTTTACATGCTACTAGAGCTGCTGTTGAAGAAGGTGTTGTACCTGGAGGAGGAGTTGCTTTAGTAAGAGTAGCTGAAAGATTAAATAATTTAACTGCTCAAAATGAAGATCAAAATATGGGTATTAGAGTAGCTTTAAGAGCAATGGAATCTCCTTTACGTCAAATAGTATGTAATACTGGTGATGAACCTTCAGTTGTAGCGAATAATGTTAAAGCTGGTAGCGGAAATTATGGTTATAATGCTGCTACAGAAAAATATGGTGATATGATTAAAATGGGAATTTTAGATCCTACTAAAGTTACTCGTTCTGCTTTACAATATGCTGCTTCTGTTGCTGGATTAATGGTTACTACAGAATGTATGATTACTGATTTACCTAAAGATGATAATAAATCAGATTTAAATACTCCAAATCCTTCTATGAATGGTTCAGGAATGGGAGGAATGGGTGGAATGATGTAATTTAATTTAAATGTTTTATTAAATTATTTTATATTTATATATGTAGAAATTAAAATATTAAAGTCCTTATAGGACTTTAATATTTTTATTGTTTAATTTGTTTATAAAATATAGGTTATAATAATTTATGTTAGATTTAAAAAAAATAATATATAATTATAAGAAAAATAAAAATAATGTTGGTTCTATAAAGTTACAGATATTTTTATTGAGTTTACGTATAAATAATTTACAAAAACATATTTCTGTTTTTAAAAAAGATTTTCATAATAAATTAGGATTATTAAAATTAATTTTTCGTCGTCGTAAATTTTTAAAATATATAAAAATTAATAATTTGGATGAATATAATTATATTATTAAAAAATTAAAATTACGTTATTAATTTAATTATATATATTTAAAGTATTTTATTTATAAAGGAATTTATTTTGTTTAAAAATAATATTTTGAAGTTTAATTATGGAAAAAATGTAATTAAATTAGAAAATGGTTATATAGCACGTCAATGTACTTCTTCAATTATAGCAAGTATGGATGATACCGTTGTAATTGTTACTTTAGTATGTAATGATGAAATTAAAGATGATCAAAATTTTTTACCTTTAACTGTTTATTATCAAGAAAAATTCTATTCTGTAGGTAAAATTCCTGGAAGTTTTTTTAGAAGAGAAGGAAGACCAAGTGATATTGAAATAATTATTTCAAGATTAATTGATAGATCTATACGTCCATTATTTAATAAAAGTTTTTTTAGTAATATTCAAATAGTTATAAATGTTATTTCAGTTAATCCTCAAATTAGTACAGATATTATATCTATAATAGCAGTTTCTGCTGTATTAAAAATTTCAGGTATAGAGGATATTGAATCTTTAGGAGTAGCTAGAGTTGGTTATATTAATAATAAATATATATTAAATCCAATTTTAGATGAAATAAAAATAAGTAAATTAAATTTAGTTGTTGTAGGTACTAATGATACTATTTTTATGATAGATTGTTCTTCTAAAAACCTTCCTGAAAAATATATTATTAATGGTATTAATTTTGCTTATGATAATTTTAAGAAATTAATTTGTAATATTAATAAATTTTCTTTAATATGTAGAAAAAAAAATATTAATAATAATAGTATTATTATTAATAAATATCTTTCTAATGATATAAATAATTATATATATAATTATTGTATAGAAAAATTAAAACTAATATATTTACAAAAATATAATAAAAAAGATAGAATAAAATTATTAAATAATGTTAAAGATAATTTGTTTATAGAATTATTAAATAATAATAAAAAATTTTGTGAATATTTAGTTTTAAATAAAATAAATGAAATTGAAAAAGAAATATTTATAGAAAATTTAATTAAAAATGGTATTCGTATAGATGGTAGAAAAGAAAATGATATTAGGGATATAGATATTAAAGTAGGTTTTTTACCTAAAAGAGTTCATGGATCTTCTCTTTTTACTAGAGGGGAAACTCAAGCATTAGTTACTATTACTTTAGGAACTTTAAAAGATGCTCAAAGTTTTAATGATATATTTTTAGGTGAACATTTAGATAATTTTATTTTTCATTATAATTTTCCTCCTTATTCTGTTGGAGAAATAGGAAATATAGGTATTCCTAAACGTAGAGAAATAGGTCATGGTTATTTAGCTAAAAAAGGTATAGTACCTATATTACCTAATATAAAAGATTTTCCTTATACTATACGTATAGTTTCTGATATTATGGAATCTAATGGTTCTTCTTCTATGGCTTCTGTTTGTGGAGCTTCTTTAGCTTTAATGGATGCTGGTGTTCCTATTAAATATCATGTAGTTGGTATAGCTATGGGATTAATAAAAACTTCTAAAAAAAATTTTATTCTTTCAGATATAATTAGTGATGAAGATAGATTAGGTGATATGGATTTTAAAGTAATAGGAACTGATATTGGAATCACCGCATTACAAATGGATATGAAAGTTAAAAATATTAATATAGATGATATTAGTGAAGCTTTAAAAAAAGCTAATGATTCTAGACTATTTATATTAAATAAAATGAATTATAAAATTAAATATCCTAAATCTTATTTATCACCTTATTGTCCTAAAATATATAAATTTAAAATTGATGTAAATAAAATTAAAAATGTTATTGGTAAAGGTGGTTCTGTAATAAAATCTCTTACTCAAAAAAATAATTGTTTAATTGAAGTTAATAATGATGGATTAATTAATATAATATCTAATAATAAAATTAATGCAATTAATACAATTAATGATATAAAAAAAATTATTGGTTTTGTTATAAAAAAAGGTTGTATATACTTATCTAAAATTATTAAAATAGTAAGTTTTGGATTATTTGTTAATATATATAAAAAAAAAGAAGGTTTAGTACATATTTCTAAAATATATAATAATAAAAAAATTGATAATATTTTTAATCATTTTAAAATTGGACAATATATATATGTAAAAGTTATTGATATAGATATAACTGGAAAATTAAAATTAAGTGTTGAAAATGATATTAAAATTAATAAAAATAAATTAAAATAATAAAAAAAAATTATAAAATGACTATTAATTTTTCTAGTTTTAAATTAAAAAATGAATTATTAAAAATTATAAAAGAAATTGGTTATAGTAAACCTACTCTTATTCAATCAAAATGTATACCTTTATTATTAAATGGATATGATATATTAGGTATTGCTAAAACTGGTAGTGGTAAAACTGCTTCTTATATTTTACCTATATTAAATTCTATAAATATTAATTTTTTACAATGTTTAGTTTTAGTTCCTACTAGAGAATTAGCAATACAAATTAAAGATAATTTTATATTATTTTCTAAATATTTAAAATTAAAAATTTTATCTTTATATGGAGGACAAAAATATAATATTCAATTATCTAAATTAAAAAATAATCCTAATATTATAGTTTCTACTCCTGGTAGATTAATAGATTATATTAAAAGAAAACGTAACTTAATTAATTTTAATAATATTAAATTTTTAGTTTTAGATGAAGTTGATGAAATGTTTTGTAAAGGTTTTATTAATGATGTAAAATTTATTTTATCAAATATTACTAATAAACATCAGACTGCTTTATTTTCTGCTACTATATGTAATAATATAAAAAATATTATTAAAAAATTTATGTTATTTCCTAAAGAAATTAATTTATTAATTAATAATAAAAAAAATGATAGTATACCTAAAAATATTAAACAATATTATTGTTTATTTTATTCTTATAAAGATAAAATAAATTTTTTAATTAATTTTTTAGAAGTTGAAAAATTTAAAGCTGTTATAATTTTTGTTAAAACAAAAAGTTATACATTAAAATTATCTAATTTATTACAAACAAATGGTTATAATTGTTCTGCTTTAAATGGAGATATGAATCAAAATTTAAGAGAAAAAAATATAAATAATTTACGTAATGGAAGTATAAATATATTAATTGCTACTGATATTGCTGCTAGAGGATTAGATATTAATAATGTTAATTTAGTAATTAATTATGATTTACCTATAGATTTAAAATATTATGTACATAGAATAGGTAGAACTGGTAGAGCTAATAATATTGGAAAAACTATTTTATTTATTAGTAAAAAAGATATTAAAATTATTTATTTTTTACAAAGAAAATTAAATATTAAAATAAATAAAATTTATCCACCTAATAAAAATATATTATTAAATATAAGAAAAAATAAAATAATTAATTTTATTAAATTTTATATAAAAAAAAGAAATATTAAAAATACTTTTTTAAAAGATATAAGAAATATTTTCTTAAAAAAATATAATTTTATTAATGATAAAAAATTAAATTTAATTTTATTAGATTTTATATATGATAATTTTTATTTAAAAAAAAAATTATTATAGGTGATAATGGAATTGAACCATTGACCTTCTCCTTGTAAAAGAGACACTCTACCTCTGAGCTAATCACCTTTATGGAGTTGGCGGGATTCGAACCCGCGTCCAAAACAACTAATTCTATTGATATTACATGTTTATTTTATTTTATTTTATTTAATTATTTAAAATAAAAAAATAAATAATTAAAATTAGTCTATAAAATAATCTATTATAGATATAGACACTCTATAATATTTCTCTTTTAAATTAACATTTTTTATATATCTAAAGAGAAAAAACAATATAAAAAATGACTTTATAGCTTTTTAAGCTGCTAAAGCATAATTGTTGTTATTTGCAACTATTATTCACGGTTTTTAACGCGGCCAACCGTAACCTCGACATGATCAATTAGAATTTGTATATTTTGTCAAATCCTAAACAACCCCTTCTTAAAAATATTTTATTATAAATTATATATTTTTTTTATTTAGAAATCAATATTTTTTTTTTTTCACATTTTATCTATTAAATATTTTTTTTTATTATATTTTTTTTTTCCTTTACATAATCCTATTATTATTTTTATTCATATTTTATTTAATTTTATTGATATTGGTATTATTGTATATCCTTTATTTTTTATTTTATTATTTAAATATTGTATTTCTTTTTTTTTTAATAATATTTTTATATCTTTCTTTTTTTTTTTTAAAATATTTTTTTTATAATTATTTATGTTATATTTTGTTAAATATATATTATTTTTTTTAATTTTAATATAACTGTTTTTAATATCTATTTCCTTTTTTTTTATTAATTTTACTTGTCACCCTTTTAATATTATTCCTGCTATAAATTTTTTTTTAATATTATAATTTAAATGTATTTTTTTATTTATTATTTTTTTTTTTTTTTTTTTCATTTTTTGTTAAAATTTTAATATTTTATTTTATTATAATTTAGTATAATATATGTTTTAATTTTTTAAAAAAGAATAGTAAAATAAATATTTATAAGGATTATTATGAGTGATAAAAAAAAAAAAATAGATAATTTAAAAAATGATAATAAAAGTGTAGATAATTTAAATAATTTAAATAATGGTAAAAAAAAAAATAATATAGATGTATTAAAAAATAAAATTAAAAAATTAGAAGATGAATTAGATATAAAAAATAGTAATTTAAGTATTTTTAAAAAAAAAATATCTAATTTAAAAAAAAAAATATTTAATATTAATTTACGTTATCATGCAGATATTGATAATATTAATAAACGTAATGAAAAAAATATTGATAAAATATATAAATATTGTTTAGAAAAATTTATGTTTGATATTTTACCAATAATTGATAATTTAAAAAATGCTTTAAAAAATTTATCTAATAAAAAAATAGATTTTAATATTACTTATGATGGTATAAATTTAACTTTAAAAAATTTTATTTCTATTATTAAAAAATTTGGTGTATCTATTATAGATAAAAAAGATATTCCATTTAATCCTAATTATCATCAAGCTATGGTTGTATTAAATTCTAATGAAAAAGATAAAGATAATTTTGTTGTAGATATATTACAAGAAGGTTATATATTAAATGATAGATTACTAAGACCTGCTATGGTAAAAGTTATTAAATATGTAAGTAAATAACTTGTTTTTTTTTTTTTAATTTGTTAAACTTTTTGTACCGGCCCTTTAGCTCAGAGGTAGAGCAGGCGACTCATAATCGCTTGGTCATTGGTTCGAATCCAATAAGGGCCATGATATTTTAATTATTTTTATATTTATTTAATATTTATTTTTTTATTATATATAAATATATTTTTATAAAAAGTTTTTGTTTATTTTTTTATTTAAATCTATATTAATATTTTTAAATTTTTTTATATTATAAAAATTATTTTTTTTATTTTTTTGTTTATTTATTTATTTTTTTTTAATTTAATATTATTTTATTTTTTGTATAAATATTTCTATTTTTTATAAATTTTTTATTATATTTTTTATTTTTTATTATAAATATTTTTTAATTTTATTATGTTTTATAATAATTTTTTTTTTTTTTAATATATCATTAAAATTATAAGATTTTTTTATTGTAAATTTTCCTATTTTTGTTCTTTTTAAATTTAATATATATGCTCCATATTTTAATTTTTTACCTATATTATGTACAATACTTCTTATATATGTTCCTTTTGAACATTTTATAGTTAATTTTATTATGTTTTTTTTTATTTTATTTATAATTATTTTATATATATGTATATATTTTTTTTTTTTTATTTTTATTCCTTTAATTGCATATTTATATAAAGGTTTACCTTTATATTTACATGCAGAATATATAGGTATGTCTTGTAATATTTTTCCTTTATATTTTTTTATTACTTTATATATTTTTTTTTTTATATTTTTATATTTTATTTTTTTTTTTTTAATTATATATCCATAAGCATCATAAGTATTTGTTGTTTCTCCTAATTTAATTGTTACTTTATAAGTTTTTTTTTTTTTTATTATTATATTAAATAATTTATTAGTTTTTCCAAAAGCTATTAATAATAATCCTGAAGATATAGGATCTAATGATCCTATATATCCTATTTTTTTACTTTTTAATATTTTTTTTATTTTTTTTAATGTATTATTTGAAGTTATTCCTCTAGGTTTATTAAATATTAATAATCCATTTTTTATATTATTTATCATTATTATTTTTTATTAATTTTATTTATTTTTTTATATAAATTATTTATTTTATCTAAAAAAGTATCATAGATAAAATCTATTTTTATAAAATTTTTTATATAAATTTTTTTTCTAAGTTCTTTAATTATATATATTTTATTTTTTTTTAATTTTTTTATATTATTATTAATAATATTTTTTTTTTCATTTATAAAACTTATATATATATTTATTTTAGATAAATCTTTTGATATAAATATATAATTTATATTAATAAAATTTTTTTTTTTAAATAAATTATTATATTTTAAAAAAATAATTTTAGTAATTTGTTTTTTTATTTCTTTACTTATTTTATTATATTTTATTTTTTTTTTCATTATATTGATAAAATAATATCTCCTATTTTAATTTTATAAAAATTTTTTATATTTATTCCACATTCCATATTATTTTTTACTATTTCAACATTTTTTTTAAATTGTTTAATAGATTTAATATTTCCTGTAAAAATAATTTTTTTATTTCTTAATATATTTATTTTATTATTTTTATTTATTTCACCTTTTATTACTTTACATCCTGCTATTAAATTAAATTTTGAAATTTTAAATATATTTTTTATTATTGCTTTTCCTATATATTTCTTATTATTTTCCCTTTTATTTTTATTTTTTATTATTTTTTTTATTTTATTAAAAAGTTTGTATATTATTTTAAAGAAATATATTTTTTCTTTATAATTTTTTATTTTTTTTTTAATTGAATTATCTATTTTTATATTATATGCTAGTATTATTGATTTAGTTGTTTTAGATAATATTAAATCATTTTCATTTATATTACCTATTGAATAATTTATTATATTTATTTTATTTTTTATTTCTTTTTTTATTCATTCAATTATTGTATTTAATGATCCATAATTATTACATTTTATTATAATATTTTTTTTATCTTTATTTTTTTTTTTAAATAACTTTTCTACATTATATTTTATATTATTATCATTATTATTATTTTTAATATTTATTTTTTTATTTTTAATTTTTATTATTTTTTTAGCTAATTTAATATTTTTAACTGTTATAAATTTTTTATTTGATAAATTTTTATTAGGTAATCCTAATATTTTTCCTGGAATTGAAGGTAGTAATTTATTAATTTTTTTATTATTATTATCGTATATACATTTTATTTTTGAATAATTATTTTCATATAAAATGATATTACCTATTTTTATAATTCCACGTTTTAATATTATATTATTTATAGGTCCCTTTTTTTTATCTATAGTAGATTCAATTATCATTCCAGATGATATATTTTCATTTATATTAGTTTTTAAATTTATTTTTTTTGATAATATTGAAATATATTTTTTTATTTTTTTTATCCCTTTTTTATATTTTGTAGATATTTTTATAAAAATATTTTTTTTTTTTGAATTTAATTTATATTTATAAATTTTTTCTTTTATTGTTTTTATATTATTTAAATAATTTGTTTTATCTATTTTATTTAAAGCTATTATTACTGGAATATTATTTTTTTTAATATATTTTATTATTTCTTTAGTTTGATCCATAATTCCATCATCTATAGAAATTATTAATATAATCAAATCTGTTATTTTTAAACTATTTATTCTCATATCAGTAAATACTGAATGTCCTGGTGTATCTAATATTGTAAATTTATTGTTTTTATTATTTATATAATATGCATTTATATTTTGAGTTATATTTCCTTTTTCATTTATATTTATTTTTTTATTTAAACATTTTATTAATGATGTTTTTCCATGATTAACATGTCCCATAACAGTAATTATGGGTGGTCTTAAATATTTTTTATTATTTTTATAATATTTTTTAATTTCTTTAATTATATTTATTTTATATTTTAATAATTTATTATTTATTATTTTTTTATTATTTTTTTTTAATATTTTTTTATTTTTTAATATTTTATTTTTTTTAAATATATTTTTATTTTTAAATATTTTTTTATTTTTTGATATTTTATTTTTTTTAAATATATTTTTATTTTTAAATATTTTTTTATTTTTTGATATTTTATTTTTTTTAAATATATTTTTTTTATTTAAAAATTTATTTTTTGTATATTTTTTTTTTTTAAACATTTTTTTATTTTATTAAATACTTGATATATTAATTTTTAGTCCTATTAATTCAGATGATAATTTTATATTATGTCCTTTTTTTCCTATTACTTGTGCTAAATTTTTTAATTTTATATTTATTTTAATAGAATTTTTTTTTTTATTAATTTTAAAATTAAAAATTTTTATAGGATACATTATATTTTTAAGAAATTTTTTTATATTTTTATTTCATAAAATTATATCTATTTTTTCACCTAATAATTCATTAGATATTGCTTTTATTCTAGAACCTTTTATACCAACACAAGCACCAATTGGATCTATTTTTTTATCTTTACTTATAACTGCTATTTTAGATCTTAATCCTGGTTTACGTGATATTGATTTTATTATTATTATATTATTTTTTATTTCTGGTATTTCAATTTTTAATAGTTCAATTAAAAAATTTATTTTAGATCTTTGTATTAATATTTTATAATTATTATTATATTTTTTATCTATATAATATATTAAACCTTTAATTTTTTTACCTATTTTAAGTTTATTTTTTGAGAATAAATCTTTATTTAAGATTTTAGCTTCTAAATCATTTCCTATATCTATAATTAAATATTTTTTATTTATTTTTTTAATAAATCCTATTATTATTTTTTTTTTTTTTTTTATTATTTTTTTAAAATTTATTGTTTTTTTTTCTTCTTTTATTTTTTGTATTATTATTTTTTTAATTTTTTGTGTAGTTATTCTATCAAAATTTATTTTTTTAATTTTATTTTCTAAAAATTCACCAATTTTAATTTTTTTATTTTTATATATAGCTTTATTTAAATTTATTTCTTTTTTTGGTTTTTTAACTTTTTTAACTACTATTCATCTTCTATATATATTTAATTTTCCATTTTTTTTATTTATATATATTTTTATATTTATTTTTTTTTTATATTTTTTTTTAATTACTATATTTAAAGCATTTTCTAATACTTGAAATATTTTTTCTTTAGATAAAGCTTTTTCATTAGATAAAGCTTCAGCAATTGCTAAAATTTTTTTACTCATTTTAGTTCCAAAAGTTATATAAATATTAATAAAATTTTTTTTATTTAAAAATTATTAATTAATATTTTAAATTATTTATTTTAAATTTTAATAAATTATTTTATGTATTACATATATTTTATTTATAAAATATTATTTTATTTAAATTTTGGATACCGGGAACGGGATTTGAACCCGTAATTTATAAAATATAAACTACTTTCTTAGAGTAGTGTGTTTACCAATTTCACCATCCCGGTTTATTTTTTTTATTTTAATTTATAGTTATTTAATATTTTAATATTATTAATTTTATTTTTAATTTTATTAATTTTTTTATTATTTATAAAATTCAATATAGTAGATATTATATATAATAATATTATTAAACTAATAATTATTTTATTAATTGTATTTTTTATTAAATTTGATGTTATTATAGTTTTATTATTATCTTTATAATTTGTATATGATTCTAATATATTATTTTCACTAGGAGAAAAAATTATTAAAGATATTAAAATAATACATATAAATATAAATATTATTGAAAATAATATATACATTTTTTCCTTTTTAATATATTATAAATATTTATTTTAATTTTTTTTAAAAATTATTTTTTTTATTTGTTTTCTATCTAATGTTTCATATTTTATTAATTTTTTTTTCATTTTATGAAGAATATTAATATTTTTTAATAATATTTTTTTAGCTATTAAATAATTTTTATCTATTATTTTTTTTACTTCCTTATTTATATTTTTTAATATATAGTCTGATATATATATATTTTTATAATTATTAAATATTTCATTTTTTTCATTATATAGTAATGGTCCAATTTTTTTTGAAAAACCTCATTTTGTTACCATATTTTTTGCTATTAATGTTGCTATTTTTATATCATTACTTGACCCTATAGATATATTATCTTCTCCATATATAATTTCTTCTGCTATTCTACCTGCATATAATGTAGAAATTTGGCTTTCTAATTTTTTTTTATTTATATTAATGTTATCATCATTTGGTATAAAAGATGTTATACCTAATGATTTTCCTCTAGGAATTATTGTAATTTTATATACTTTATTATGATCTTTAAGTAATTCTCCAACTATTGCATGTCCTGATTCATGATAAGCAAGTAATTCTTTTTGCTCTTTTGTTATTATTAGTGATTTTTTTTCAGCCCCCATAATTATTTTATCTTTAGATTTTTCAAATTCTTTCATAGATATATTTTTTTTATTTTTTTTTGCTGCTTCTAATGAAGCTTCATTAATTAAATTTGCTAAATCTGCTCCTGAAAATCCTGGAGTATTTCTTGCAATATTTTTTATATTTACATTTTTATTTAATGGTGTTTTTTTAGTATGGAGTTGAATTATTTTAATTCTTTCTTTAAAATTAGGTAAATCTATTATTATTTTTTTATCAAATCTTCCTGGTCTAGTTAATGCGTTATCTAAAATATCTGGTCTATTTGTTGCTGCTATAATAATTATTCCTTTGTTATTATTAAATCCATCCATTTCTACTAACATTTGGTTTAATGTTTGTTCTCTTTCATCATTTCCATTATTTAATAATGTACTTCTATGTTTTCCTATAGCATCTATTTCATCTATAAATATTATACAAGGTGAATTCTTTTTTGCTTCTTTAAACATATTTCTTACTCTTAATGCACCTATCCCAACAAACATTTCTATAAAATCTGATCCAGATATATTATAAAAAGGTACTTTTGATTCTCAAGCTATTGCTCTAGCTAATAAAGTTTTTCCAGTTCCTGGTGGGCCTATTATTAAAATTCCTTTTGGAATTTTACATCCTAATTTTTTAAATTTATTTGGATTTTTTAAATATTCTATTATTTCATTTATATCTTCTTTAATTTCATTATATCCAGCTATATTTTTAAATGTTATTTTTTTTTTATTTTTATTTAATATTTTAGCTTTATTTTTTTCAAAAAATATAGAATTTTTACTATTATAAATTTTATTAATAAAAATTATTCATATAAAACTTATTATGATTATGGGTAATCATGATATTATTGTTGATATAATAATATTTGGTTTTTTTATTGGAATACTACTAATTTTAATATTTTTTTTTATTATTTTTTTTAATAAATTTTGATTTTTTATTGGTATATATGTAATATATTTATTATTGTTTTTTTTAATTACATTAATTTCGTTTCCGTTTACTTTTATTTCTTTTATTTTATTATTTTTTATATCTAATAAAAAACTAGAATAATCTATTTTAGATATTTTTTTTTTAAGTATAAAATTATTAAATATAAATATAACTGTTACAAAAATTGTTAATCAAAAAAATAATTTTTTTATCATATATTTTAGTTTAATTGAATTTTTATTTTTTTTTATATTTTAAAGCAATTATATATATTTCTTTTGAAAATTTATATGAAGATTGGGGTTTATAAATTTTAATTATTTTAAATATATTTTTTATTTTTTTTAAAATATAAGAAAAGTTTTCTCCTAAAAAAACTTTAATTACAAAATTACCATTTTTATATAATTTTTTTTTAACTAATATTATAATTTTTTTAATTATATTTTTATATTTTGGATTATCTATTTCTTTAATTCCTGAAATATTTGGTGATATATCTGATAAAATTACATTTATATTATATGATTTAGTTATTTTAATTATTTTTTTTATTATTTTATAATCACATATATTTCCTTTTATAAAATTTACGTTTTTAATTTTTTTCATTTGTAAAATATCGCAACTAAATATTTTATTTATATTTTTAATTTTTTTAGATAAAAATTTAGATCATCCACCTGGATGAGAGCCTAAATCTATTACATTATTATTTTTTTTGATTATTTTATATTTATTTTGTATTTCCTTTATTTTAAACCAAGATCTTGATCTTAAATTTAATTTTTTTGCTATTTTTGTATATTTATTATTTAATATTATTTTTTTTTTTTCATTTTTTTTAAATGTATTTTATTATTAATTTAATAATAAATTTATTTATTTATTACATTAATAAATTTTTTATTTTTTTTACCTTTTTTTTTAAATTCTATTTTTCCATTTTTTGTAGCATATATTGTATAATCTTTTCCAAATTTTGTATTTATTCCTGCATAAAATTTTGTTCCTCTTTGTTTTATAATTATATTTCCTGAATATACATATTCTCCACCAAAATGTTTTATTCCTAATCTCTTTGAATGTGAATCTCTTCCATTTTTAGTTGAACCACCTGCTTTTTTATGTGCCATTTTTTTTTCTTATATATTTAATTTTAATTTTTGTTAATTGTTGTCTATGACCATATTTTTTTTTATAATTTTTTCTTCTTTTAAATTTTATTATATTAATTTTTTTATCTTTAGTATGTTTTAATATTTTTATTTTTATTAAAAATAATTTTATATCTTCTTTTTTATAAAAAATTTTTTTTTTAAAAAATATTAAAATAATATTTTTATTTTTAATTAATATTTCCTTTTTTGTTTTATAATTTATTTTATCTATATATATATTTCTATTTTCTTTAATTTTATATTGTTTATTTTTTATTTTAATTATTGCATACATTATTAAACACCATTTATTATATATATTTTTATTTTTTTATATTATTAATATTTTATATTATAATAATAATATGAATATTTTATTTATTATATAATTTTTAGAATAAATATTAATGTATTTTATATATATTTTATTAATTATTTAGGAATATATAATATAATGTTTAAAAAAATTAGAGGTATTTTTTCTAATGATTTATCTATTGATTTAGGTACAGCAAATACTTTAATTTATGTTAAAAACAAAGGTATTGTTTTAAATGAACCTTCTGTTGTTGCTATTAGAAAAGATAGAATTGGTTCTTCTAAAATTGTTACTGCAGTTGGTTATCAAGCTAAACAAATGTTAGGTCGTACTCCTGGCAATATTTGTGCTATTAGACCAATGAAAGATGGTGTAATAGCTGATTTTTTTGTTACTGAAAAAATGTTACAATATTTTATTAAGAAAGTTCATACTAATAGCTTTATGAGACCTAGTCCTCGGGTTTTAATTTGTGTTCCTGTAGGTGCTACTCAAGTAGAAAGAAGAGCAATTAAAGAATCTGCTCTTGGAGCTGGAGCAAGAGAAGTTTTTTTAATTGATGAACCTATGGCAGCTGCTATAGGTGCTAATTTACCTGTTTCTGAACCTACTGGTTCTATGATTATAGATATAGGTGGTGGTACTACAGAAGTAGCAATTATATCTTTAAATGGTATTGTTTATTCTTCTTCAGTTCGTATAGGAGGGGATAAATTTGATGAATCTATTATAAATTATATACGTAGAAATTATGGATCTTTAATTGGTGAAGCTACAGCAGAAAAAATAAAACATATGATAGGTTGTGCATATCCTGATTCTTCTGTTTTTGAAATAGAAGTTAGAGGAAGAAATATGGCTGAAGGTGTACCTAGAAGTTTTATATTAAATTCTAATGAAATTTTAGGATCTTTACAAGAATCTTTAAATGGCATAGTAAGTGCTATTATGGTAGCTTTAGAGCAATGTCCTCCTGAGTTAGCTTCTGATATCTCTGAGAGAGGTATGGTCCTTACAGGAGGTGGTGCTTTATTAAAAAATTTAGATCGTTTAATAATAAAGGAAACTTCGATACCTGTAATAATTGCTGATGATCCTTTAACTTGTGTAGCAAGAGGAGGGGGTAAAGCTTTAGATATGATAGATATTTATGATGGTGAATTATTTAGTAATGAATAATATTGATTTTTTTTAGAAAAAAAATAATTTATATGAATTTAAATAAAAAAAATAATTTATTTGTATTTTTATTATTTTTATTTTTTTCTTTATTTATTATATTTTTTGATATTAAATTTAATTATTTTAATATATTAAAAATATTTTTTATTAAAATAAATTTTATAATTTATTATTTATGTAATAAAATTTATTTTTTTAAAAAAAGTAATTATTTCTTTATAAAAAAAAATAATAATTTAATAAAAAATAATATTTTATTAAAAAGTAAATTATATTTATTAAATAATTTAAAAAATCAAAATAATATTTTTAGAAATATGTTAAATATTAAATTATTAAAAAATAATGATTTTTCTATTGTTAAATTATTATTTAATAATTTTAGAAATTATGATTATTTATTAGTTAATATATTAAATTATAAAAATATAAAATATGGTAATTTATTATTTAATAATATAGGTATTATAGGTAAATTAGTTTTTATAAATAATAATTTTGGTAAAATACAATTATTATGTGGTTATAATAGTGGTTTTTCTGGTAAAATTTTAAGAACAGGTTTAAAAGTTATTATTTTAGGTTATGGTTGTAATAAAGAGATGAAAATTATTAATTTACCAATAAATTCTAATCTTATTAAAGGAGATATAATAGTTAATTATGATATATATAATTATTATTTTGAATATCCAATAGGTATTATTGATAATTATTATATTGATGATATATATGGTGATTTAATAATTAAAATTAAATCATTTATAAATTATAATAATTATTTAGATTATAATATTTTAATTAAATAAAAAATTATATTATTATAGTTATGTTCTTTTTTATTAAAAAAGATAGTAAATTTTTATTTATTATATATTTATTTATTTTATATTATTTATGGAATTTTTTTTCTATTTATTTTAATTTTTATTATTTATATCCATATATTTTAAATATTTTTTATGTTTATATAATTATTTCTTATATAGGAAGTATTAAATCTTTTTATATTACTTTTTTTTATGGTTTATTTTTAGATTTTTTTTTTAATTTTATTTTAGGAAAAATGTTATTTATTTTTTTATTTTCTATGTATATAATATCTTTATTTAGATTTTTAATTTTATATATTTTAGATGTTTATTTATTTTTTTTAATTTTTGTTTTTTTTTTTTTGTTAAGATTTTTTTCTTTTTGTTTTGATTTATTTTTTTTAGGTTATTCTTTTGAATATAATATTTTATTAAATTCTTTATTAGAAAGTTTTTTGTTATTTTTTATTTTAAGTATTTTTTATGATATTAATTGTTTTTAAATTATTAGAGTTTTATATATGTCTAAAAATTTAATTTATAAATATATATTAGAAAAAAATAATATTTCAGAAGATGATTTATTAAATTTAATTTCTGATTTACCTTCTGGTAATTGTATTTATAGTGATATTTTTTTACAAAATTGTATTAATGAATTTTTATCTTTAGAACAAAAAATTATTAAATATAATTCTTTTGAAATTATTAATGGTTTTAGTATTAGAATAATTTTAAATGATAAAACTTTTTTTTGTTGTTCTAATAATATTAGTTTTAAATCTATATTAAATAATATTAAAAATATTAAAAAATTATATTTAAATAAAAATATTTTTAATAAATTTAATATGTTTTTTTTACCTAATATTGTTTCTTATTATAGTTTTAAATCTCCTATAAATTTTTCTTTTAATAAAGAAAAGATAAATTTATTATTTTATTTGGATAATTATATAAGAAAAAAAGATAAACGTATTAAATATGTTTGTTTAAATTTATTTAGTACTTATGATATAGTTTTAATATTATCTACTGATAATATTTTTATAGGTGATGTTAGACCATTAATAAATTTATCTATAAAAATAAAATTAGAAAAAGATTTTAATCAAGAAATTGGTGTTAGTGGGGGAGGGGGTCGTTATTCATATGATAAATTTATATCTAAGAAGAAAAATGGTTTTAATTTTTTAGAGTATTTAGCAGATGAAGCTGTAAGAATGGGTATTAATAATTTAAATGCTATTCAGTCTCCTTATGGAGTTTTTCCTGTAATTTTAGCTTCTGGTTGTCCTGGTGTTTTATTACATGAAGCTGTTGGTCATGGTTTAGAAGGAGATTTTATAAGAAAAAATATTTCTGTTTATTATAATTTATTAGGTAAAAAAGTTGCTTCAGAATATTGTACTATTATAGATAATCCTACTTTAAAAAATAAAAGAGGTTCTTTAAATATAGATGATGAAGGAACAGTAACAAAAAAAAATATTTTAATTAAAAATGGTATTTTAAAATCTTATATGTTAGATAAATTAAATGCTAGATTAATGAATTTAAATTCTACTGGTAATGCTAGAAGAGAATCTTATAATTTTTTACCTATTCCTAGAATGACTAATACTTATATGTTACCTGGAAAATTTGATTTAAAAGATTTAATAAGTAGTATAGATTATGGTTTATATATAGTTAATTTATCTGGAGGACAAGTTGATATAACTTCTGGTAAATTTGTATTTACAATATCTGAAGCTTATTTAATAAAAAATGGTATTATAACTAATTCTATTAAATTAGCTACTTTAATAGGTTCTAGTATAGATATTATGAATAATATAAGTATGATTTCTAATAATTTAGAATTTGATAATGGTTCAGGAATTTGTGGTAAAGACGGACAAAATATTCCTGTTTGTGTTGGTCAACCTGCATTAAAAATAAATTCAATTATAGTTGGTGGTACTAAAAATTAATTATTTTAATATGAGTTTATTATGAATAAAATTAATTGATATTTAATTGATTCAAAAAATAAAATTTTAGGTAGATTAATTACTAAAGTTGTTTATTTACTTATGGGTAAACATAAATGTAATTATTTACCTTATATTGATAATGGAGATTTTGTAATTTTAACAAATATTAAATATATTACTTTAACTGGTAATAAAAAAAAAAATAAAATATATTATCGTCATAGTGGTTATGTAGGTAATTTAAAAAAAATTTCTTTTGAAGAAATGATGATAAAATCTCCAAAATATATTATTACACATTGTGTAAAAGGTATGTTACCTAAAAATAAATTAGGTAAAATTTTTTTAAAAAGATTAAAAATGTATAATTTATCTAAACATTTACATGTTTCTCAAAAACCTATTTTAGTTAATATTTAGGATTAATTTTATGTTATATAGTACAGGTAGACGTAAAACTTCTTCTGCAAGAGTTTTTATGAAAAATGGTGTTGGAAAAATATATATTAATAATTTATATTTTAAAAAATATTTTTTTTGTAAAATTAAAAGAAAAATAGTTTTATTTCCTTTTAAAATTATTAAAAAAAAGTATAATTTTTTTTTTAATAAATTTAATTTTTATATAACTGTTAAAGGTGGTGGAATTTCTGGTCAAGTTATTGCTATAAGACATGGTATAAGTAGAGTATTATTAAAATATAATAAAAATTTTAGAAAGGAGTTTAAATTATATAAATTAATTACTCGTGATTCTAGAAAAGTAGAAAGAAAAAAATATGGATTTATGAAATCTCGTCGTAAACATCAATATTCAAAACGTTAATATATATATATATTTTATATTATATTGTTATTATTTATAATATTATATTTTATATTTTTAAAAAAAATATTTAATTCTTTTTTTCTTTTTAAAAAAAGGTAAGTATTATGCGTAATTATGAAATTATTTTAATGATATATTCTGATAAAAATATTTATATAGATAATATAATCAAATATTATTCTAATATAATTAATAAAAATGGTAAATTATATAGATTAGAAAATTGAGGTTTAAGAAAATTAGCTTATAATATTAAAAATAATAATGAAGCTTATTATATTTTAATGAATATTAAAGTTAATGTTAATATAATTAATCATATAAGTAATGATTTAAAATTAAATAAATACATTTTAAGATTTATAATTATAAAAAAAAAATATATTGAAACTGATAAATCTTTTATTTTTTCTAAAACTAATAATAATTAATTTATATAAGGTATATTGTGTTAAAATTTAATAAAAATAAGAAATTTTGTTATTTTAAATTAAATAAATTTAAAGAAATTGATTATAAAAATATAGATATTTTAAAAAAATATATAACTGAATGTAATAAAATAATTCCTTCTAGAATTACTGGTATTTCTTCGAAATTTCAAAGAAAATTAGCTGTAGCTATTAAAATAGCTAGATATTTGGCTTTAATTCCTTATACTGATTTACATCAAAATATTTAGGTAATTATATGGTTAAAGTTATTCTTTTAAATAAAAGTTTTTTAGGTAAAATAGGTAATATAATTAATGTAAAATCTGGTTATGCTAGAAATTATTTAATTCCTTATAATAAAGCTTTATATTTTAATAATGATAATATAAAAAAAGTTAATGAAGAGAAAATGTCATTTAATATACTTAAAGATAAAAATATAAAGAAAATTGATAGTATTTATAAAAAAGTTATTTTATTATCTCCTATGAATTTATATTATAGATGTAGTAAATTTGGAAAATTATTTAGTTCTTTTAAAATATTTGATCTTTATAAAATTTTTTTAAAAAAAATAAAATATAAAATTTCTAAGAAAAATATTATTTTTCCTAATGGACCTATTAAATATATAGGAAAACATATTATAAATATTTATTTTAATAAAAATAAAAAAATAGATTTTATTATTAATATAATTTCTATTAAATAAATATTTATATTTATTTTTAAAAATATATTAAAAAAAAAAGGATTTTTTCTTGTTTTATTTATTTTTTTTTGTTATATTTATATATTATATTTGTTTTATAAATTTTATTTTTGTTCTTTAAGATAATGAACTGTGTAGGTACTTATAAAATATTAATAAATTTTTAACTTTTAAAGTCTTTTGTTTTTAAAAGTTATTTATTGTTTTTATTGTTTTGAAGAGTTTGATCATGGCTCAGATTGAACGCTAGCGGCAAGCTTAACACATGCAAGTCGAACGGTATCATAAATAGTTTACTATTTGATGGCGAGTGGCGTACGGGTGAGTAATATTTGGGAATCTACCTTAAGAAGGGGGATAACTATTGGAAACGATAGCTAATACCGTATGATGTTATTTATATTTTTATATAAATAATTAAAGTGGGGGATCTTTATAAGACCTCATGTCTTAAGATGAGCTCAAATAGGATTAGCTAGTAGGTAAGGTAAAAGCTTACCTAGGCAATGATCCTTAGCTGGTCTGAGAGGATGATCAGCCACACTGGAACTGAGATACGGTCCAGACTCCTACGGGAGGCAGCAGTGGGGAATATTGCACAATGGGGGAAACCCTGATGCAGCTATGCCGCGTGTATGAAGAAGGCCTTAGGGTTGTAAAGTACTTTCAGTAAGGAAGAAGATAAATATATTAATAATGTATTTATTTGACGTTACTTACAAAAGAAGTATCGGCTAACTCCGTGCCAGCAGCCGCGGTAATACGGGGGATGCAAGCGTTAATCGGAATTATTGGGCGTAAAGAGCATGTAGGTGGTTTATTATGTCAGATGTGAAATCCTTAAGCTTAACTTAAGAACTGCATTTGAAACTAATAAACTAGAGTATCGTAGAGGAAGGTGGAATTCCAGGTGTAGCGGTGAAATGCGTAGATATCTGGAGGAATATCAGTGGCGAAGGCGGCCTTCTGGACGAATACTGACACTAAAGTGCGAAAGCATGGGGAGCAAACAGGATTAGATACCCTGGTAGTCCATGCCGTAAACGATGTCAATTTGAAGGTTGTGATTTTTATATTATGACTTTCGTAGCTAACGCGTTAAATTGACCGCCTGGGGAGTACGACCGCAAGGTTAAAACTCAAATGAATTGACGGGGGCCCGCACAAGCGGTGGAGCATGTGGTTTAATTCGATGCAACGCGAAGAACCTTACCTGGTCTTGACATCCAGCGAATTTTACAGAAATGTAGAAGTGCTTTCGAGAGCGCTGAGACAGGTGCTGCATGGCTGTCGTCAGCTCGTGTTGTGAAATGTATGGTTAAGTCCTATAACGAGCGCAACCCCTATCCTTTGTTGCCAACAGGTAAAGCTGGGAACTCAAGGGAAACTGCCAGTGATAAACTGGAGGAAGGTGGGGATGACGTCAAGTCATCATGGCCCTTACGACCAGGGCTACACACGTGCTACAATGACATATACAAAGAGTAGCAAGCTTGTAAAAGTAAGCAAATCTCATAAAGTATGTCTTAATTCGGATTGAAATCTGCAACTCGATTTCATGAAGTCGGAATCGCTAGTAATCGTGTATCAGAATGTCACGGTGAATACGTTCTCGGGCCTTGTACACACCGCCCGTCACACCATGGAAGTGTATTGCAAAAGAAATAAATTTGTTTAACCTATTTAATAGGAAAACTTTTATTACTTTGTGATTCATGACTGGGGTGAAGTCGTAACAAGGTAACCGTAGGGGAACCTGCGGTTGGATCACCTCCTTATTAAGGATAAATATTTTATATAGTACTACACAGTTTTATTTGTCCTTTTCGTCTAGAGGTTAAGACATCGCTCTTTCACGGCGATAACAGGGGTTCAATTCCCCTAGAGGACGTTGTTCTTTTATAATATGTAAGACATTTTTAGATTGCGAAGTTAAGTAATTAAGCGTATATGGTGGATGCCTTGGCAATTAGAGGCGATGAAGGACGTGCAAATCTGCGAAAATTATCGATGAGTTGATAAGAAACGTTTGTAGTCGATGATATCCGAATGGGGTAACCTAATACAATTAATATTGTATTATCATTAATTGAATAAATAGATTAATGAAGCTAACCAGGAGAACTGAAACATCTAAGTATCCTGAGGAAAAGAAATCAATTGAGATTCCCTAAGTAGCGGCGAGCGAAATGGGAAAAGCCCGGAATTATTTTTATAATATTTATATTAGTAGAATAATTTGGAAAAATTAACAATATAAGGTGATAGTCCTGTATATTAAAATATATTTATTATTTTTCTTTTAAGTAGAACGAGACACGAGTAATCTTGTTTGAAGATAGGGGGACCATCCTCTAAGGCTAAATACTACTAATTGACCGATAGTGAACTAGTACCGTGAGGGAAAGGTGAAAAGAACCCCGGTTAGGGGAGTGAAATAGAACCTGAAACCGTATACGTACAAGCAGTAGGAGCATTGTTTTATTTAATGTGACTGCGTACCTTTTGTATAATGGGTCAGCGAGTTATATTTTGTAGCAAGGTTAACTTATTAATTAATAAGGGAGCCGTAGGGAAACCGAGTCTAAAATAGGCGTTTAGTTTCAAGATATAGACCCGAAACCCGGTGATCTAGCCATGAGCAGGTTGAAGATTAGGTAATACTAATTGGAGGACCGAACTGACTGATGTTGAAAAATCAGCGGATGACTTGTGGTTAGGGGTGAAAGGCCAATCAAACCGGGATATAGCTGGTTCTCCTCGAAAACTATTTAGGTAGTGCCTTATGAATTTATTTTTAGGGGTAGAGCACTGTTTCAGTCAGGGGATTTTCCAATCTACTAATCTGATGCAAACTCCGAATACTAAAAAATATTATCATAGGAGACACACATTGGGTGCTAAGATCCAGTGTGGAAAGGGAAACAGCCCAGATCGTAAGCTAAGGTCCCAAAATTATAATTAAGTGGTAAACGATGTGAAAAGGCTAATACAGCCAGGATGTTGGCTTAGAAGCAGCCATCATTTAAAGAAAGCGTAATAGCTCACTGGTCTAGTCATTTTGCGCGGAAGATGTAACGGGGCTAAATTATATACCGAAGCTACGACAATGATTTTTATAAAATCATTGGGTAGAGGAGCGTTCTGTAAGCCGTTGAAGATATATTGTAAGATATATTGGAGGTATCAGAAGTGAGAATGCTGACATAAGTAACGATAAAATAGGTGAAAAACCTATTCGCCGAAAAACTAAGGTTTCCTATCCAACGTTAATCGGGGTAGGGTAAGTCGATTCCTAAAGTGAGGCTGAAAAGCGTAGTTGATGGATAACAGGTTAATATTCCTGTACTTGTAATATTTTTATTATGGAGTAACGAAGAAGGTTAGATTATCCAAGTGTTTGGAAATCTTGGTTTAAGTGTGTAGATGAATATTTAGGTAAATCCGAATATTATTACATTGAGACATGATGAATAGACTTTTTAAAAAGGTTTAATTAATTTATACCATGCTTCCGAGAAAAACTTCTAAATTTATAGATATTACAAATCGTACTATAAACCGACACAGGTGGTTAAGTAGAGAATACTAAGGCGCTTGAGAGAACTCGGGTAAAGGAACTAGGCAAAATAGTACCGTAACTTCGGGAGAAGGTACACTAATATTAAGTGATAAAATTTACTTTTAAAGCTGAAATTAGTCTAAGATAACGGCTGGCTGCAACTGTTTATTAAAAACATAGCACTGTGCAAACATGAAAATGGAAGTATACGGTGTGATGCCTGCCCGGTGCCGGAAGGTTAATTGAAAAGGTTAAAATGAAAATTTGAAGCTTTTGATTGAAGCCCCGGTGAACGGCGGCCGTAACTATAACGGTCCTAAGGTAGCGAAATTCCTTGTCGGGTAAGTTCCGACCTGCACGAATGGCATAATGATGGCCAGACTGTCTCTACCCGAGACTCAGTGAAATTGAAATTGCTGTGAAGATGCAGTGTACCTGCGACAAGACGGAAAGACCCCGTGAACCTTTACTATAGCTTGATATTGAATATTTAATATTAATGTGTAGGATAGGTGGGAGACTTTGAAGTAAAAACGCTAGTTTTTATGGAGTCATCCTTGAAATACCACCCTTTATTATTTGATATTCTAACTATATTCCGTTACCCGGAATTAGGACAATGTCTGGTGGGTAGTTTGACTGGGGCGGTCTCCTCCTAAAGAGTAACGGAGGAGTACAAAGGTCAGCTAATTACGGTCGGAAATCGTAATTTTAGTGTAAAGGCATAAGCTGGCTTAACTGTGAGCGTGACGGCGCGAACAGATGCGAAAGCAGGTCTTAGTGATCCGGTGGTTTCTGTATGGAAAGGCCATCGCTCAACGGATAAAAGGTACTCCGGGGATAACAGGCTGATATCGCCCAAGAGTTCATATCGACGGCGGTGTTTGGCACCTCGATGTCGGCTCATCACATCCTGGGGCTGAAGTAGGTCCCAAGGGTATGGCTGTTCGCCATTTAAAGTGGTACGCGAGCTGGGTTTAGAACGTCGTGAGACAGTTCGGTCCCTATCTGTCGTAGGCGTTGGAAACTTGAAGGGAGCTGCTCCTAGTACGAGAGGACCGGAGTGGGTATACCTATGGTGTTCAGGTTGTTATGCCAATAGCATTGCCTGGTAGCTAAGTATAGAAAAGATAAGTGCTGAAAGCATATAAGCACGAAACTTTCCCTAAGATTAGGTTTCCCAGAAAATTATATTTTCCTAAAGGGTCGTTATAGACTATAACGTTGATAGGTTAGATGTGTAAGCATAGTAATATGTTTAGCTAACTAATACTAATAACCCGTGAGACTTAACTTCGCAATCTAAAAATGTTTTTGATTTCTGGCGGCAATAGCATGATAGAACCACCTGAATCCATTCCGAACTCAGAAGTGAAATGTCATAGCGCTGATGGTAGTGTAGGTTTTTCTTATGCGAGAGTAAGACACTGCCAGAAATTATTGGTACGGTAGTTCAGTTGGTTAGAATATCAGCCTGTCACGCTGGAGGTCACGGGTTCGAATCCCGTTCGTACCGTTTTAAATAAATATTAAATATAATTAATAAAATATATTTTATTATTGTTATTATTATTTTTTGCGGAAATAGCTCAGTTGGTAGAGTATAACCTTGCCAAGGTTAAGGTCGCGAGTTCGAATCTCGTTTTCCGCTTTATATGAAAAAAAAAATAATATTAAATAATATTAATCATACCTTTTTTATTTCTAAAAAATTATCTTTATTAATAAATAAATGTATATATTTATATTTTTTTGGAGAATTAGGTACAGGGAAAACTTTTTTTTGTAAAAGTTTTATTAAAAATTTAGGTTATAATGGTATTATTAATAGTCCAAGTTTTTCATTAATTAATGAATATAGAATTAAAAATAATTATATTTATCATTTTGATTTTTATAGAATAAAAAATATTAGAGATTTATTAGATATTGATATTTATAGTTATTTTAATAAACATAATATTTGTTTAGTTGAATGACCAAATAAAATTTTAAATTTATTACCTAAAGCTGATTTGTATTTTAATTTTTTTTTTTTAACATATTATAAAAGAATATTATATATATCTTCTAATACTAATAGAGGATCAAATATATTAAAATATTTATTTTAAATATTATAATATATTATTATATTATGTTAAATAATAATTATAAAAAAAATATCTTTTGTATTTTAGGTCCTACTGGAATAGGAAAAAGTAATATTTCTATAGAATTGTGTAATTTATTGCCATTTGAAATAATTAGTGTAGATTCTTTATTAGTATATAAATATTTAGATATAGGTACATCTAAACCTTCAAAAGAAGAATTAAAAAAATATTCTCATAAATTAATTAATATTATAGATCCTAAAGAATATTATTCAGTAAATAATTTTTTTTATGATGTTAAAAGAGAAATTAATATTATTCATAATAATAATAATATTCCATTATTAGTAGGTGGGTCTATGATGTATTATAATATTTTATTTAATGGATTATATAATTTACCTAAAAGTAATTTTAATATAAGAAATTATATTAATTTATTGTTTAAAAATTATGGTAATAAATATGTATATAATTTATTTAAAAAAATAGATTTATTATCTTCTAAAAAGATACATTATAATGATAAATATAGAATAATTAGAAATTTAGAAATATTTTTTATTAGTAGAAAAAATGTTAGTTATTTTAAAAAAAAAAATAAAAATAAATTAAATTATATATTTCACAAAATTATAATATTACCAAGTAATAAATATGTTTTGTTTAAATTTATAAAAAATAGATTTTATAGAATGTTAAAATTAGGTTTTGAAAATGAAGTTTTATATTTATATAATAGAGGTGATTTAAATATTACAATGCCTTCTATTAAATCAATAGGTTATAAACAAATGTGATTATATATTCAAAATAAAATTTCTTATAATAAAATGATAGATGATGTTATTATTAATAATATTTTTTTAATTAAAAAACAAATTACTTGATTAAAAAAATGATTAAATTCTTATATAATAATTTTAGATAATTATAATAATTGTATTAAAAAAATATATAATTATATAAATAAATTTATATAAAATATTTAATATTAAAGGATATTAAATTTTGTGAATAAAAATTTAGCTATATATATATATAAAAAATATATTGATTTAATTGATAGAAAAGAATTTAAAAAATTAGTTTTTTCTTTAGGTATAAAATATTTTAAATATATTAATATAAAAATTAATTTACCTAATAATAAATTTTTTTTTGGTAAAGGTAAAATATTAGAATTAAAAAAAATTTTTAAAATTAAAAAATATAATTTATTATTAATAAATATTAATTTAAAATATTCACAAGAATATAATATAGAAAAATTTTTAAATTGTAAAGTTTTAAATAGAACAAATATAATATTAAGTATTTTTAAAAATAGAGCTAATACTAATTATGGAAAATTACAAGTAAAATTAGCTTATTTAAAATATTTAAGTACACGTTTAGTAAATAGGTGAAGTCATTTAGAAAGACAAAGAGGAGGATTAAAATATATATCTGGTCCAGGTGAAAAACAAATTGAAATAGATAGAAGAATTATTAAAAAAAAAATAAATATTATTAAATATAAATTAAAAAAAAATATTTTTCAAAGAAATAATAGTGAAAAATTAAGAAATAAATTAAATATGCCTAAAATATCTTTAATAGGATATACTAATTCAGGTAAATCAACTTTGTTTAATTTATTAACCAGTAAAAATTATTATTGTGAAAATAATTTTTTTTCAACATTAGATATATATATAAAAAAAATAGTTTTTTTTAACTTTAAATATGATATTTTATTATCTGATACTATAGGTTTTATAAAAAATTTACCTAATAATATATTAAATGCCTTTAAAGGTACTTTAGATGAAATTAATAAATCAAAACTTATATTTCATGTTGTTGATATTTCTAATATATATTATAATAATACTATTAATATAGTCAATAATATTTTATCTGAAATAAATATTTTTAATATACCTATAATATTAGTTATGAATAAAATAGATAAAATAAAAAATTGTAATAAAAAGATAGATTTTAATATAAATAAAATTCCTTATAGAATTTGAATTTCTGCTAAAAAAAAAATAGGTATAAATTTTATATATGATATTATTAATTTTTATTTTTTTAAGTCTAAAAAAATATATAAAATTATATTTCCTATAAATTTAATTAATATAATAAAAAATAAAATATATAAACATGTTATTATAATTAATGAATGAATATATGATAATAATGAAAATTATTGTATAAATATAATTTCAAAAAAAAAATATATTTTAAGTTTACTTAAAAAGTATTCTTTTATTAAAATAATAAATTAATTCAATGAATAATTTTTATTATGGTATAGATACAGTTAAAAATTTAATTTTATATAAAAAATCCTATATTTATAAAATATATTTATGTATAAATAAAAAAAATATAAGATTATTAAATATTAAAAAAATAATTATTAAAAATAAAATATTTTTAGAAGTTTTAAATAAATATATATTTAATAAAAAATTTAAAAGATTTAATTTTATACATCAAGGAATAATAGCTTTAGTTAAAAATAAATTATTTAGTAATAATAAAAGTAAATTTTTTACTATTTTAAAAAAAAAAAATAAAAGTTTTTTAATATTAGATAATATTAATAGTCCATATAATTTAGGTTCTTGTATAAGAACTGCTGTGGCAGCAAATATAGATTGTATTATAATAAGTAAAAATAATTCAGTTTCTATAGAGAATAATATAGTTCATAAAGTTTCTACTGGTTCTATATATAAAATATTTATTTTTCAAGTAAATTCTATATCTAAAATAATTAATTTATTTAAATTATATAAAATTAAAATAATAGGTACATGTATAAAAAGTAAGAATTATTTATATAATATTAATTTTAATTATTATAATTCTTATGCATTAATATTAGGTTCTGAAAAAATTGGAATGAAATTATCTTTAAAAAGAAAGTGTGATATATTATTAAATATACCTATATTTAATATTAATTCTTTAAATGTATCTGTATCTTATGGTATAATTATTTTTGAAATTTTGCGTCAAAAAAAATTTAAATTAAGGTAATATATTACCTACAATAAATAATTTTGGTTTATAGAAAAATAATTCTGATATTTTAACTTTTTTTCTGTTATTCATTTGAATAATATTTATTATTATTGGATAATCTTTTGTACATATAATAAGTTCTTTTCTATTATATTCTAATATTTTTCCTGGAATATTATTTTTATAATTTTTAATTATGATTATAGATCATATGAAAAATATATTATTTAAATAATAAAAAAATGTTTTTGGTCATTTATAAAATGCTTTAATTTTTCTTTCTATTTCTTTTGCTTTTTGTTTTTTTCATATTATTAAACCATTTTTTTTTATTATTTTTTTTGCATATGTTTCATTTTTTTTATTTTGTTTTTTATATGTTATTTTTTTATAATATATATTTTTTATAATTTTAATAATAATATTACATCCTGTTTTTTGTATTTTTTTAGTTAATGTTATATAATTATCTTTTTTTTTTATTAATATTTTTTTTTGATATATTATATTTCCTTCATCTATATTTTTATTAATTTTTATTATTGTTATTCCTGTTATTTTATCGTTTGATAATAAGCTTCAATATATAGGTGCTGGACCTTTTCATTTAGGTAATAGAGAGCCATGTATATTTATAAATCCAAATTTTGTTTTTTTAATTATTGAATTTGGTATTATTATTCCATATGATATTATTATTCCTAAATCTATATTATTGATTTTATATTTAATTTTTTTTAATTTTTTTTTATTTTTAGTATATATTATATTTATATTTTTTTTTTTTATTTTTTTTATAAATAATTTATTTTTTATATTTTTTTTTGTAATAATATAATTTATTTTAAATAAATTATTATTTTTAATTATTTTTTTAATAAAAGGTATACTAAAATCATTTAATCCAAGTATTATTATATTTATTTTTTTTTTCATTTTTTTGTTTTTAGTAATCTATTATTAATTTACCGTTTATATGATCTATTTCATGTTGAATACATATTGATAATAAATTTTTAGTATAGTAAATATTTTTTTTACCTTTTATTGTATATGCTTTTAAAATTAAATATTTATATCTTGTAATACTTATATATTTATTAGGAATTGATAAACATCCTTCTTTTGATTTTATTTTTTTTTTTTTTTTTATTATTTTAGGATTAATTAATATTAATTTGCTATTTTTTTTTTTAAATATATCTATAATAATTATAGATTTTTTTATATTAACTTGTATACCTGATAAACCAATACCATTATAGGTATACATTGTATTAAACATATTTTTTATATTTTTTTTTAGTTTTTTGTTATATTTTTTTATTTTATTGCTTTTTTTTCTTAATATTTTATTTGGATAGGTTATTATTTTTAATATTGACATAAGATTTAAATTTTTGTTTGTTTTTATACCCAAGGCGGGATTCGAACCCGCATGATTTTTTTAAATCGAGGGATTTTAAGTCCCTTGTGTCTACCTTTCCACCACTAGGGCTTATATTTTTTTTTATTTTGAAGCGTGTCTCGGAATTGAACCGAGATATATGGATTTGCAATCCATTGCATTACCTATCTGCCAACACGCTATATATATATATTATTATATATATTTTTAAAAATAAATAAATATTAAAATATGTAATTTATTGATATAAATATATAAAATATAGTAATATATTTATAATTTATTAATATATATAATTTATTTTGTTTTTTTTTTAAAAGGAAAATTAATGTCTACTATTAATCAATTAGTTAATAAATCACGTAAAAAAAAAAAAAATAAAAATAATGTTCCAGCATTAAATAGTTGTCCTCAAAAGCGTGGTGTTTGTATAAAAGTATATACTACTACCCCTAAAAAACCTAATTCTGCTTTAAGAAAAGTATGTAGAGTACGTTTAACTAATGGTTTTGAAGTTACAGCTTATATTCCTGGAGAGGGACATAATTTACAAGAACATTCAGTTGTTTTAATTAGAGGAGGTAGAGTAAAAGATTTACCTGGTGTTCGTTATCATGTAATTAGAGGTTCTTTAGATTGTAGTGGTGTTAAAGATAGAAAAAAGTCTAGATCAAAATATGGAGTAAAAAAAATATAATAATATATAAAGAGAAATTTTATGTCACGTAAAAATTTAAGTAATAATCGTAGAATTATTCCAGATTATATATATAATTCTAAATTAGTAAGTAAATTTATTAATATTTTAATGTTAAATGGAAAAAAGTCTGTTGCTGAAAATATTTTATATAATTCTTTAAAAATAATGTCTATTAAAATAAAAAAAAATGAATTAGATTTATTAAAATTAGCTATAGAAAATGTTAAACCTATTGTAGAAGTTAAATCTCGTAGAGTTGGAGGAACAACTTATCAAATTCCTATAGAAGTTAGACCATCTAGAGGATATACTTTAGCTATACGTTGGATAATATTATATGCTAGAAAGAGATTAAATAAAAAAAGTATGTTTTTAAAATTAGCAGATGAATTATTAGATGCTATAAATAAAAAAGGTAATTCTATTAAAAAACGTGATGAAGTTCATCGTATGGCGGAATCTAATAAAGCTTTTGCTCATTATAGATGATAATAATAATTTTAAGGAATTTAATTAAAATGTCTCGTAAAACTTCTATATCTAAATATAGAAATATTGGAATTAGTGCTCATATTGATGCTGGAAAAACAACTCTTACTGAAAGAATTTTATTTTATACTGGTGTTAATTATAAGTTAGGTGAAGTTCATTATGGTACTGCTACTATGGATTGAATGGAACAAGAACAAGAAAGAGGTATTACTATTACTTCTGCATCTACTACTACTTTTTGATCAGGTATGTTTAAACAATTTAAATCACCTTATAGAATAAATATAATTGATACTCCAGGTCATGTTGATTTTACTGTAGAAGTAGAAAGATCTATGAGAATTTTAGATGGAGCTATTATGGTTTATTGCTCCGTTGGTGGTGTTCAACCTCAATCTGAAACTGTTTGAAGACAAGTAAATAAATATAAAGTACCTAGAATAGCTTTTGTTAATAAAATGGATAGAATTGGGGCTAATTTTTATAGTGTTATTAATCAATTGGAAAAAAAATTTAATATAATTGTATTACCTATACAAATTCCTATAGGAAATGAAAATAATTTTTTAGGTGTTATAGATTTAATTAATTTTAAATATATATTTTGGAAAAATGATGATTTAGGGTTGAATTTTAAGATTAAAGATATATTAAAAAGTAATAAATTATATGATTTAGCTAGTTTATGACGTCAAAAAATTATAGAATTTATAGCAGATAAATCTGAAGTTTTAATGAATAAATATTTTAATAATATTAATTTTAGTGAATATGAAATAAAATCTATTTTAAGAAATGAAGTTTTAAATAATAATGTTTTATTAGTTACTTGTGGTTCTGCTTTTAAAAATAAAGGTATTCAGTGTTTATTAGATTCTGTTGTAGATTATTTACCTTCACCTAAAGATTTAAATAATATTAGTGGTTTATGTATTAAGAATAATATTGTTATTAATCGTAAAATAAATGATGATGAATATTTTTCAGCTTTAGCTTTTAAAGTTGTTAATGATATTTTTGTTGGTAATTTAACTTTTTTAAGGGTTTATTCTGGTTCTATAAAGTCAGGTGATATAGTTTTAAATTCTAATAAAAATAAACGTGAAAGAGTAGGACGTATTGTTCAAATGCATGCTAATAAAAAAGAAGAAATTAAAGAAGTTTTTGCTGGTGATATAGCTGCTGCTATAGGTTTAAAAGATGTAAATACTGGTGATACTTTATGTGATATTAATAATCCTATTATTTTAGAAAAAATAGATTTTCCTAATCCTGTTATATCTATATCTTTAGAACCTAAAACAAAAGATGATCAAGAGAAATTAGGTATTGCTTTATCTAAATTATCTAAAGAAGATCCTTCTTTTAAAAATTCATTTGATAGTGAGTCAAATCAAACTATAATATCTGGAATGGGTGAATTACATTTAGATATTATTGTTGATAGAATGAAAAGAGAATTTAATGTTGATTGTAATAAAGGTAAACCTGAAGTTGCTTATAGAGAAACTATATTAGAAAGTGTTACTTCTATAGAAGGTAAATATATAAAACAAACTGGTGGAAGAGGGCAATATGGTCATATAGTTATAGATTTATTTCCTTTATCAAAATTAGAATATAAGTTATCTGATAATGGTTATTTATTTATAAATGATATTAAGGGTGGTGTAATTCCTAATGAATATATATCTTCTATTGATAAAGGTATACGTGAACAATTAAAATCTGGACCGTTAGCAGGTTATCCTGTAACTAATGTTAAGATAAGATTATTTTTTGGATCTTATCATGATGTAGATTCTTCTGAAATAGCATTTAAAATGGCAGCATCTATAGCTTTCAAAAAAGCTTTTTTAAAAGCTAATCCTGTTTTATTAGAACCTATTATGAAAGTTGAAATTGAAACTCCTGAAAAATATATAGGTGATATAATAGGTGATTTAAATCGTCGTAGAGGTGTTATTGAACAAATATATGATATTAATTTAGGTAAATTAGTTAAATCATATATACCTTTATCTGAAATGTTTGGTTATGCTACTGATTTAAGGTCTTGTACTCAAGGAAGAGCATTATATTCTATGGAATTTTATAAATATTCTATATCTCCTAGTCATATATGTAAAAAAATAGTAAAATTACGTAATGAATAATAATTTTATATAATAAGGTAAAATGAATATGTCAAAAGAAAAATTTGATCGTAATAAAATACATATAAATGTTGGTACTATAGGTCATGTAGATCATGGGAAAACTACTTTAACTTCTGCTATAACAACTATTTTATCTAAAAAATATGGAGGAAAACCTTGCGCTTTTGATCAAATAGATAATGCTCCTGAAGAAAAAGCTCGTGGTATAACAATAAATACTTCTCATGTAGAATATGATACTTCAATTAGACATTATGCACATGTTGATTGTCCTGGTCATGCTGATTATATTAAAAATATGATTACTGGAGCTGCTCAAATGGATGGAGCTATTTTAGTTGTTGCAGCTACTGATGGTCCTATGCCTCAAACTAGAGAGCATATTTTATTAGCACGTCAAGTAGGTGTTCCTTATATAATTGTTTTTTTAAATAAATGTGATATGGTTGATGATGAAGAATTATTAGAATTAGTTGAAATGGAAATAAGAGATATATTAAATCAATATAATTTTTCTGGTGATAATACTCCTATTATTAGAGGATCTGCATTAAAAGCATTAGATGGTATAAAAAAATGGGAAAAAAAAATATTTGATTTAGCTGATTCTCTTGATAATTATATTCCAAATCCTATAAGAGATATTAATAAATCATTTTTAATGCCTATTGAAGATATTTTTTCTATTTCGGGTAGAGGTACAGTAGTTACTGGTAGAATAGAAAAAGGTGTTATAAAAGTTGGAGAAGAAGTAGAAATTGTTGGTATAAGAGATACAAAAAAGTCTATATGTACAGGTATAGAAATGTTTCGTAAGTTATTAGATGAAGGTAGAGCTGGTGAAAATGTTGGTATTTTATTAAGAGGTGTTAAAAGGGAAGAAATAGAAAGAGGTCAAGTTTTAGCTAAAGTTGGTAGTATAAATCCTCATACTTCTTTTGAAGCTGAAGTTTATGTTTTATCTAAAGAAGAAGGTGGTAGACATACTGCTTTTTTAAATGGATATCGTCCTCAATTTTATTTTCGTACTACTGATGTTACTGGAACTATAAAATTACCGAAAAATGTTGAAATGGTAATGCCGGGAGATAATATTAAACTTTTTATTAAACTATTTAATCCTATAGCTATGAATGAAGGTTTACGTTTTGCTATTAGAGAAGGTGGACGTACAGTTGGTGCTGGTATAGTTAGTAAAATAATTTTATAATTTTTTTTTAAATAGTTAATTATATGAAAAATCAAAGAATACGTATTAAATTAAAATCTTTTGATCATAGATTAATAGATATTTCTACTTTAGAAATAATAGAAACAGCTAAAAAAACAGGAGCACAAATTTGTGGTCCTATCCCTTTACCTACTTCTATTGAACGTTTTACTATATTAGTTTCTCCCCATGTTGATAAAGATGCTAGAGATCAATATGAGATTAGAACTCATAAACGTTTAATTGATATAGTTGAATCTACTGATAGAACAGTAGATGCTTTAATGAAATTAAATTTAGCTTCTGGTGTTGATGTTCAAATTAGTTTAAATTAATAATTAGTTTTATTTTTTAAAAAAAAAATGATATCTTTAATTGGAAAAAAAATAGGCATGACTAGAATTTTTGTTAATTATGTTTCAATACCAGTAACAATAATTAAAATATATAATAATATTATTACTTGTATAAATAAATATAATAATAAATATTCTACTCAAGTAACTGTAATGAGTAAAAAAAATAGAAATTTAAATAAATGTCAATTGGGATTTTATAAAAAAATAAATTTAAAGCCAGGAAATAATTTATGAGAAATTCCTTATATAAAGAAAATACATACTCATATAGGTAAAATTCTTAATATTAATTTATTAATTGATATTAAAAAAGTAAATGTTACAGGTTATTCAAAAGGTAAAGGTTTTTCTGGTACTATTAAAAGATGGAATTTTAATTCTCAAGATAGTTCTCATGGAAATTCTTTATCTCATAGAGTTCCTGGATCTATAGGTCAAAATCAAAGTCCTGGAAAAGTATTTAAAGGTAAAAAAATGGCAGGTCATTTAGGTAATAGTAAAATTACTATAAAAAGAATAAAAATTATTAAAATATATAATAAAAAAAATATTTTATTATTAAAAGGATCTGTTCCAGGTTGAAATAATAGTGATTTAGTTATTAAATCTTCATTTTAATATATAATTATATAAATTTATGGATATAATTTTAAGAGATACTTATTCAAATATTAAAATTTCTAATAAAATTTTAAATGTTCCTTTAAATATGTCTTTAATACATCAAATTATTAGATCTTATAGGTTAAATTTACGTAAAGGTAATGTTTCACAAAAATCTAGATCTGAAGTTAAAGGTTCTAATAAAAAACCATGAAGACAAAAAGGTACTGGTAGAGCTAGGTGTGGTTCTATAAAAAGTCCATTGTGACGTTCTGGAGGTGTTACTTTTGCAAGTAAATCTAAAAAATATAATTTAAAAATTAATAGAAAAATGTATATTAATGCATTTAAAAGTATTTTATCAGAATTATTTAGACAATCTAGATTGCATATAATTAATAATATTGATATTAAATTACCTAAAACTAAAGAATTTATAAAAAAATTTAATTTTGTTAGTTTAGATAAATTATTAATTGTAATTCATAATTATAAAAGAAATTTATTTTTATCTTCTAGAAATTTACATAATATTTGTATATGTATGGTTAATAATATAAATATTATAAATCTTATAAAATATAAAAATATAATTTTTACTTTAAAATCAATTAAAATAATTGAAGGTAAATTAATTAATGAATAAAAATTATTATTTAGATATTATTAAAAAACCATTTTTTTCTAAAAAGTCTTCTTTTTTATATAAAAAAAATAATACTTTAGTTTTTAAAGTAGAACGTAATGTTAATAAATTAGATATATATTATTCTATTAAAAAAATTTTTAATTTTAAAATTAAAAAAATAAGAACATTATTGGTAAAAAAAAGAATTAATTTAAAAAATAAAAAAAATAGTATTATTAAAATTTGAAAAAAAGTTTATATTATTTTAGAAAAAAAACAAAATATTAATATTATTAATAGATTAAATTAATTAGAAAATATTTATGAATATTAAAAAATATAATCCTACTTCTCCGGGTTTTAGGCATAAAGTTAAATTATTTAATTATAATATTTATAAAGGTAAACCTTATTATAAATTATTATTAAAAAAAAATAAAACTGGTGGACGTAATAATTTGGGTCGTATTACTGTTAGACATATTGGAGGAGGGCATAAAAAAAGATATCGTATTATAGATTTTAAAAGAAATAAAAATAATATTTTAGGAAAAGTTGAACGTATTGAATATGATCCTAATAGATCTTCTTTAATAGCTTTAATTTTATATAAAGATGGGGAAAGAAGATATATTTTACATCCTGAAGGAATTAATGTAGGTGATTATGTTGAATCTGGTGAAAATATTCCTATTAAAATAGGTAATTGTTTGCCTATAAAAAATATTCCTATTGGTACTTTTTTGCATAATATAGAATTAATTCCAGGTAAAGGTGGTCAATTATCTAGATCTGCAGGTTCTTATTCTCAATTAATTGTTTTTGAAAATGAATATGCTGTTTTAAGATTACGTTCTGGTGAAATAAGAAAAATTAATTTTTTTTGTAAAGCTACTGTAGGAAAAATTGGTAATTCTAAATATATGTTACGTATTTTAGGTAAAGCTGGTTCTTCTCGTTGATTAGGTATTAGACCAACTGTAAGAGGAACTGCTATGAATCCTATTGATCATCCTCATGGAGGTGGAGAAGGAAGAAATTTTGGTAAACATCCTGTTACTCCTTGAGGAATATCAACTAAAGGAAAAAAAACTCGTAAAAACAAACGTACAAATAAGTTTATTATTAAATTTCGTAATAAAAAATAATTTTTTTTGGAGTTAAAATTTATGTCTCGTTCTTTTAAAAAAGGCCCTTTTATTGATATTTCTTTACTTAAAAAAATAGAAAAATTTATTTCTGGTAATAGAAAAGGTGTTATTCGTACTTGATCTAGACGTTCAACAATTTTACCTAATATGGTAGGTTTAACTATAGGTGTTCATAATGGTAGGAAACATATTCCTGTTTATATTACTGAAGAAATGATAGGTCATAAATTAGGTGAATTTTCTCCTACTAGAACATATAAAGGTCATTTATTTAATTCTAAAATTAAAGATAATAATATTGATAAAAATAAGAAGGAAAATTAAAATTTTAGGTGTTTAAATGAATATTTTATCTAAAGGTTGTTATATAAAATCTTCTTGTAGAAAATTAAGATTAGTTTCTAATTTAATTCGTGGAAAAAATGTTATTTATGCTTTAAATATTTTAAATTTTACAAACAAAAAAGCTTCTTTATTAATAAAAAAAGTTTTATTATCTGGTATATCTAATGCTTATAATAATTATGGTATTGATAAAAAGTTTTTAATAATTTCTAGAATATATATAGATCATGCTTCTTTTTCTAAAAGAATTTTTCCTAGAGCAAAAGGAAGAGTAAATTATATATTAAAGAAAACTAGTCATATAACTATATATCTTTCTAAAAATAATAAATAATAAATTTTATAAAAAGGATAAAATATATGGGTCAAAAAGTAAATCCTAATGTTATACGTTTAGGTATAACAAAAATGTGAAATTCTACATGATTTGTTAATAAAAAAGATTTTGCTAATAATTTGTATAGTGATTATAAAGTTCGTAATTATTTAAACAAAAAGTTATCTAATGCTTTAATATCTAGAATATTAATTGAAAGACCAGCTAAAAAAAGTATAAAAATTATAATATATACTGCTAGACCTGGTATTGTTATAGGAAAAAAAGGTGAAGATATAGAAAAACTTAAAAAAAAAATATCTATTATTACTGGTGTTCCTTCTCAAATAAATATTTTAGAAATTCGTAGACCTGAATTAGATTCTAAATTAGTTGCTGATAATGTTGCTTTTCAATTAGAAAAACGTATGATGTTTAGAAGGGTTATGAAAAGAGTTATTTATAATGCTTTACGTTTGGGTTGTAAAGGGATAAAAATTAAAATTAGTGGAAGATTAGGTGGTTCAGAAATTGCTAGAACTGAATGATATAAAGAAGGTTGTATACCTTTACATACATTAAGAGCGGATATAGATTATAGTTTTAAAAAAGCTTTTACAAATTATGGTGTAATTGGTATTAAAGTTTGAATATTTAAAGGTGAAATATTAGATAAATTATATCCTATAAAATTATATTATAATAATGTTATGAATTTTAAAAAATATTTAAAAAAAAATAATATTGGAAAATAATTAAATGTTATATCCTAGAAAAACTAAATATAAAAAAGTACAAAAAGGGCGTAATAAAGGATGATCTAATGATACTGAAATTATTTTTGGTAAATACGCATTAAAAGCTATTACTAGAGGTCATATATCTTCTAAACAAATAGAAGCAGCACGTAGAGTTATTACTCGTTCTATAAAAAAACAAGGTTTTTTATGAATAAGAATGTTTCCTGATAAACCTATTACTAAAAAACCTTTAGAAATAAGAATGGGAAAAGGAAAAGGTAATGTTGAATATTGAGTTGCTGTTATTAAACCTGGTAAAATATTATATGAATTAGATGGAATTAATGAAAATATAGCTAAAAAAGCATTTAAATTAGCTAGTGCTAAATTATCTGTAAAAACAACTTTTGTTATAAAAAATAATTTATTATGTCAAACAATAAATTTTTAAGAATTAAAACTATAAAAGAATTAAAAAATAATTTATATATTTTATTAAAAAAAAAATTTACTTTACGTATGCAATTATCTTTAAATAGAATTAAAAATAATCATTTAATACGTAAATGTAAAAAAAATATATCATTAATTAAAACTATTTTAAGAGAAAAATGTATTAATGAAAAGAAAAAATAATATAAAAAAAGGTATTGTAATAAGTAATAAAATGAATAAAACTATAGTAGTTTTAATTACTAAATTAATAAAACATAAAATTTATGGAAAATATATTAAAAAAAGATTTAAAATATATGCTCATGATAAATATAATAAATGTAATATAGGTGATGTTGTATTTATAAAAGAATTTCGTCCTTTGTCTAAAAAAAAATCATGAATATTATATAAAAAAATAAAAAATAAATAAGAAAATTATATGATTCAAGAAAGATCTTTATTATTAGTTTCAGATAATACTGGTATTAAATTAGTTATGTGTATAAAAGTATTAGGTGGAACTAAATTTAAATATGCAAATGTTGGTAATATAATTAAAATAGTTGTTAAAGAAGCTATTTCTAAAAGTAAATTTAAAAAAGGTGATGTATTAAAAGCTTTAATTATAAGAACTAAATATGGTATTCAAAGAAAAGATGGTTCTACTATAAAATTTGATAATAATTCATGTATCATATTAAATGATAATAATCAACCATTAGGAACAAGAATTTTTGGTCCTATTACAAGAGAATTAAAATGTGAAAAATTTATTAAAATTATTTCTCTTGCTCCTGAAGTAATTTAAAGGATATAATATGTCTTGTAAATTTCGTGTAAATGATGAAGTTATTGTAATTTCAGGTAAAGATAAAGGAAAAAAAGGTATAATAAAAAAAATTAAATTTAATAAAGTTATAATTAATAATATTAATTTAATTTATAAAAATATTAAATCTAATGTTATAAATAATATTATAGGTAAAATTATTAAAAGAGAATCTTGAATAAATATTTCTAATATAAGTCATTTTTTTTTAGATAAAAATAATAAAATTATTTTTTCTAAAGTAGGTTTTAAATATTTAAAAAATAAAAAAAAAGTTCGTTATTTAAAGTATAATAATTTATTAATTGATAAAAAATAATATGAGTAATTTATACAATTTATATAAAAGTATTATTATATATGATTTTTTTAAAAAGTTTAATTGTAAATCTATTATGGAAGTTCCTAAAATTATTAAAATAGTTTTAAGTGTTAGTTTAAATTCTATAGATTTATCTAAAAATAGAATAAATAATGTATTATTAAATTTAAAATTGATTTCTGGTCAATTACCAGTAATTGTTAAATCTAAAAAATCTATATCTAGTTTTAAAATACGTAAAAATTTTCCTATTGGATGTAAAGTTACATTAAGAAAAAAAATAATGTGATTTTTTTTAGATAAATTAATATTTATTGTTATTCCTAGAATTAGAGATTTTAGAGGAATTTCTAAAAAATCTTTTGATAAAAATGGAAATTTAAATATTGGTATTAAAGAACATATTATATTTCCAGAAATTGATTATGAAAAAGCTAAATATATTCATGGAATGAATGTTTCTGTTGTTATAAAAAATAAAAGTATTAAAGAATCTATTTTTTTATTAAGTTCTTTTTCTTTTCCTTTTAAAAATTAATAATTTATAATTTAATTATGACTAAAAAATCTATTATAGCACGTGAAAATAAGAGAATTAAATTAATTAAAAAATATTATGATAAAAAAATTAAATTAAAAAATATTATTTCTAATAAAAAATCTTCTGGTAAGCAAAGATGAAATGCTTTAATAAAATTACAGTCTTTACCTAGAAATTCTAGTATTTGTAGGCATCGTAATAGATGTATATTAACTGGAAGATCTCATGGTTTTTTACGTAAATTTGGTTTAAGTAGAATTAAATTTCGTGAATTTGCTGTTAAGGGTGATATTCCTGGTTTAAAAAAATCTAGTTGATAATTTTTAAAATTATGGTGATATTATGAGTATGCAAGATTCTATATCAGATATGTTTACATGTATAAGAAATGCGCAAATAGTTAAAAAAAAAAGAATTACGATTTATTATACTAAATTTAAACATTCTATTTTAAATATTATTCATTCTGAAGGTTATATAAAAAAATTTAATATATTTTTTGATTCTAAAATAAAAAAAATTGAAATTTATTTAAAATATTATTTTAATAAACCTGTTATTTCGTTAATTAAAAGAATAAGTCGTCCTGGTTTACGTATATATAAATCTTATAAAAATTTACCTTTTTTAAAATCTGGATTAGGTGTAGTAATTGTATCTACTTCTAAGGGGGTTTTAACAGATAAAAAAGCTCGTTTTTTAAATGTAGGTGGTGAAATAATTTGTTATATATTTTAAAAAAATATAAGGTAATATATGTCAAGAATTGCAAAAAAACCTATTATAATTCCTAAAAATGTTAAAATAAATATCATTAATAATGAAATTATTATATTTAAAGATAATTTAATTATTAAAAATATAATTCATTATTCTGTATTACCTATAATAAAAAAAAATAAAATTATTTTTACTAATTATAGTTATTATTCTAAAAAATATTTAATGTATGCTGGTACTATTCGTTCTGTAATTAATAATATTTTAATTGGTTTAAAAAATAATTTTATAAAAAAGTTATTATTAGTTGGTATTGGTTATAAAGCTTATATTGAAAAAAAAATATTATATTTAAATTTAGGTTTTTCTTATACTATTAAATATAAAATACCTAATTCTATAAATATAGAATGTTTAAATAATAATGAAATTATAATTAAAGGTTTTGATAAACAGAAAGTTGGTCAAGTAGCAGCTGAAATAAGGTCTTTTAGACCACCTGAATGTTATAAACAAGGAAAGGGAATAAGATATAGTAATGAATTTGTTAAAATTAAAGAACATAAAAAAAAAATAAGTAAATAATTATGTTAAATAAATATGAAAAACGTTTAATTAGATGTAAAAAATTACGTTTTATTTATAAAAAACAAAATAAAATTTGTTTAGTAGTTAATAGAACTTCTCGTCATATATATGCTCAAATTATAAAATATGATAATTATATATCTAAGGTATTATTATCTGCTTCTACTTTAGAAAGAAAATATTTTAAAAATAAATATACTGGAAATAAACAATCTTCTTGTATTGTTGGTAAAATTATAGCTAAAAGAGCGATTAATAGAGGTATTAATAATGTTGTATTTGATCGATCTGGATATAAGTATCATGGTCGTATAAAATGTTTAGCTAAATATGCTAGAAAATATGGATTATTATTTTAATTTATTATATAAAATATATGAAAAAAATAAATATTAATAATGAATATTGTGAAAAATTAGTTTTTGTTAATAGAGTTTCTAAAACTGTTAAAGGAGGTAGGATATTTTCTTTTTCTGCTTTAACTGTTATAGGTAATAAAAATGGTAAAGTTGGTTATGGTTATGCTAAGTCTAAAGAAGTTCCTTTAGCTATACAAAAATCTTTAGATAATTCTCGTAAAAATATTATTTCTATATTTTTAAATAAAAAGAAAACTTTAAGATATTCTATAAATTATACTTATAAAAGTACTATAATTTTTATTAAACCTGCTATTGAAGGTACTGGAATAATAGCTGGTAAAGCTATGAAATTTTTATTTGAAGTAGCTGGAGTAAAAAATGTTTTGTGTAAATGTTATGGTTCTACTAATCCTATAAATGTAATAAAAACAACTTTTAAAGCTTTAAATAATATTCAATCTCCTTTATTTATAGCTAATAAAAGAGGTAAATTTTTAAAAGAAATATTTAATTAATTTTATGGAAATAAATTATGTTTTTAAATAGTATATATATAAAAAAAAAAAATAAAAAATCTAAACGTTTAGGTAGAGGGATAGGTTCTGGTTTAGGTAAAACTAGTGGTAGAGGACATAAAGGACAAAAATCTAGATCTGGATATAATATAAAAAAATATTTTGAAGGAGGACAAACGCCTTTTTATCGTAGAATACCAAAATTTGGTTTTAAAAGTAAAAAAAATATTTTTTTTAAAGAATTATCTTTAGATAAATTAAATATATTTAATAATAATGATATTATAAATTTAAAATTATTAAAAAGAAAAAAATTAATAAAATATAATATAAAAATTATTAAAATAATATTAGGAAATATAATTTTTAAAAAAAAAATTAAAATATTAGATAATAATATTAAATTATCTTCTGGTGTTCGTAATATATTAAAAAATAATTAATTATATATTAGTTATAAAAGGTATAAATATGAATATTAAAAATATTTTATTTAATTCTTTGTTAAATAATTTTAAAGAGTTAAAAAATAGATTATTATTTTTGTTTTTTTATATATTTATATTTCGCATAGGAAATTATATTTCTATACCTAATTTTAATTTATATACATTAAATAGTATATTTAAAAATATTAATATTAGTAAAAATGTTATTAATATTTTTAATATAATTTCTGGTGGAAATATATTAAATTTTTCTATATTTACTTTAGGTATAATACCTTATATTTCTTCTTCTATTATTATAGAATTATTAACTATAATTTTCCCCTATTTTAAAAATTTAAAAAATAATTTTAATGGAAAATATATAATTAATAAATATATAAAATATTTAACTTTGTTATTATCTTTGATACAATCTATTATTGTATTTTTTTTTGTTAACAAATTTAATAATTATAATATTTTTTTTTTATATAATAATAGTTTTATTTTATACATTAGTTTTATTATTAGTTTAATTACTGGTACTATATTTTTAGTATGATTAAGTGAACAAATTTCTAAGAATTCTTTAGGTAATGGTGTATCTGTTATAATGTTTATTAATATAATATCTAATTTACCTAATTCTTTATTTAATTTTTTTTTAAATATTAATAATTTATCTTATATAAAATTATTTTTTGTTTTTTTTTTAATTATATTAATGATATATTTAATGGTTTTTATTGAAATGTCTAAAAGAAAAATATTAATTTTATATCCTTCTAGGGGGTATAAAAATGTTAGATGTTTTTTTTCTTCTTATAATACATTTTTACCATTAAAAATTAATATGGTTGGTGTAATGCCATCTATTTTTACTTCTAGTATTATATTTATATTTTCTATTATTTTATTTTTTTTAAATAATTTTATTAAAATTAATTTTTTATTTTATACTTATAATTTGTTTTATCCAAAAAATTTTTTATATTTATTAATTTATTCAATTTTTTTAATATTTTTTTGTTTTTTTTATACATTATTAGTATATAATCCTAATAATATTTCTAATAATTTAAAAAAAGGTGGTGTTTATATACCTGGAATTAGACCGGGTAATAATACATCTTTTTTTTTAAAAAATATTATTTTAAAATTAACTTTATTTGGATCTCTATATATATTAATAATATGTTTAATTTCTGATTTTATATATGATATATTAAATATTAATTTTAATTTTAATTTTATATCTTTATTAATTATAATTAATGTTATTATGGAATTTATATATCAAATAAAATCATTAATTATATCAAATAGTTATTTTTCTATTATTAAAAATTATAGTTAAACTTATTTATGAAAGTTAGAGCTTCTGTTAAAAAAATATGTTCTTTTTGTAGAATTGTAAAACGTTATGGTGTATTATATGTTATTTGTAAAAACAATCCTAAACATAAACAACGTCAAGGTTAAAATAAGAGAGATATTAAAAAAATGATAGTTAGAATTTGTGGAGTAAATATTATAGAAAATAAATCTATTTTATTTGCTTTAACTTCTATATATGGTATAGGAAAATCTCGTTCTAAATTAATTTGTGATAAATTAAATATAAATTATTATATAAAAATTAAAGATTTAAGTAATTCTAAAATAATAGAAATAAGAAAAGTTATTTCTAATTTTACTTTAGAAGGAGATCTTAGAAGGGAAGTTATGTTAAATATTAAGAGGTTAATTGATATAAATTGTTATAGAGGGGTAAGACATAAAAAAAAATTACCAGTACACGGTCAACGTACTAGAACTAATGCTAAAACTTGTAAAAAATTACGTAAAATTAAAAAATAATTTTTTTTATTAAATAATTATTATGTCTAAAAATAAAAATATTAAAAAAAAAAAAAAACAAATATTAAATGGTATAGCTCATATTTATGCTTCTTTTAATAATACTATAATTACTATTACTGATAAATTAGGTAATGTATTAAGTTGAAAAACTGCTGGAGGTTCTGGTTTTAGAGGTTCTAGAAAATCTACCCCTTTTGCTGCTCAAATAGCAGCTGAGAAATGTGCAGATATAGTTAAATTATATGGGTTAAAAAATTTAGAAATTATGGTTAATGGTCCTGGCCCCGGAAGAGAATCTAGTATAAAAGCATTATATAATGCAGGTTTTAATATTATTAATATTAATGATATTACTCCTATTCCCCATAATGGTTGTCGTCCTCCTAAAAAAAGACGTGTATAATTTAATTTTAATAATTTTTTTAAAAATGAGTATAAAATGTCTAAATATTTAGGTCCTAAATTGAAATTAAGTCGTAGAGAGGGTGTTGATTTATTTTTAAAATCTAATTTACGTAGTATTGAGTCAAAATGTAAAATAGATCGTTTACCTGGTCAACATGGTTATAAAAAAAGTAGATTATCTGATTATGCTCTTCAATTAAGAGAAAAACAAAAAGTTCGTCGTATATATTGTATTTTAGAAAAACAGTTTTTAAATTATTATAAGAAATCTGTTAAATTAAAAGGAAATACTAGTGAAATTTTATTTTCTTTATTAGAAAGAAGATTAGATAATATTGTTTATAGAATGGGTTTTGCGTCTACTCGCTATGAATCTCGTCAATTAATTAATCATAAATTAATTTTAGTTAATAAAAAAGTAGTTAATATTCCTTCTTTTTTAGTTTCAATTAATGATTTAGTTAGTGTTTCAAATAAAGCTAGAAATCAAGATCGTATTAAATATTCTTTAGAATTATTTAAGCAACGTAAATTAATTAGTTGAATAGATGTAAATATTAAAAAAATGGAAGGTAATCTTAAATTTATTCCTAAAATTAAATATATATTTAATGATATTGAAGAAAATCTTATTTTAGAATTTTATTCTAAATAATATAAATATATGTAAATAAGAGGTATAATTAATTATGGTTAGTATTTTGGAAAGTTTAGAACCTAAATTAATAAAAATAAATAAAGTTTCTAATAATTCTTCTTTAATAATTTTAGAACCTTTAGAGAGAGGGTTTGGAAATACTTTAGGAAATGTATTAAGACGTATATTATTATCTTCTATTCCAGGTTATTCTATAACTGAATTAGAAATTGATGGAATTACACATGAATATGATTATAAAGAAGGATTATTAGAAGATATTACAGAAATAATTTTAAATTTAAAAAATTTATCTATTAGTTTAGATGATAATTTATATGAATCTATTTTAACTATTGATAAAAAAGGAATTGGACCTGTTTTAGCATCTGATATAAAATCAGTTGATAAATTTAATATAGTTGATCCAAATTATGTTATATGTAATTTAACATCTTTAAATTCTTCTATTTTTATGCGTATGAAAATTGAATTAGGTAAAGGATATATATCTTCTTTATCAAAAATAGATAAGATTAAAAAAAATAGTAATGATTTATTAATTGGCAAATTATTTATTGATTCATATTTTTCTCCTATAAAATGCGTTTCATATAATGTTGAAAATACTAGATTAAAAGATTGTAATGGTTTAGATAAATTAATATTAAATATTAAAACTAATGGAACTATAAGTCCTGAATTAGCTGTTCGTAAAGCTGCTAATATTTTGGTTAATCAATTAAATATTTTTGTAAATTTAGATAAAAATATAATTGATAAAAAAAAAAATAAAAAATTAAAATTTGATTCTATTTTATTATCATCTGTTGATGATTTAGATTTAACTGTAAGATCAGCAAATTGTTTAAAAACTGAATCTATATATTATATAGGAGATTTAGTACAAAAAACAGAACTTGAATTATTAAAAACTCCTAATTTAGGTAAAAAATCTTTATCTGAAATAAAAAATGTATTATTATCAAAAGGATTAAAATTAGGTATAAAATTGGATGGTTGACCTCCTAGTAATCTAAAAAAATAATAGGAAATATTTATGCGTCATAAAAAAAAGGGTCGTAAATTTAATAGAAATAGTAGTCATAGAAAATTAATGTTTAGAAATATGATAAATTCTTTAATATATTATGAATTAATTAAAACTACTTTATTTAAAGCAAAAGAATTAAGAATTTTGATAGAAAAATTAATAACTAAATCTAAAGTAAATAATTTACATAATAAAAGAATATTATTTTCTAATATTAGAAATAAAAAAAATGTTAATAAATTATTATATATTTTAGGTCCAAGATTTTTGAGTTTTAATGGAGGTTATACTAAAATTTTAAAATGTGGTTTTAGAAATGGTGATAATGCTCCTTTAGCATATATAAAAATTTTAAATTAATTATATATAAAAAGTATATTTTATTAATATTTTAAAAATAAATATACTAAATTAGTAATTAATATCATTTAAATATAATATATATTATTATATAATATATATAAATTTTATATTTATTAAATTATTAATATATAATAATTATTTTTATATTTTTTTTTTATTAAATATTTATTTATTATTAAAAATAATATTTAATAATTATAATGAAATATATTATGTTGATATTTTTAATATATGGTTACTTTTAAAAAATTAATTTTTCGATTATATAAATATTGATCTAATTTAGGTAGTTGTATCATTCAACCTTTAGATATAGAGGTTGGTGCTGCTACTTTTCATCCTGTTACTTTTTTTAATTGTCTTAATAATAATAAAATTTTTTATTCTTATGTACAATTATGTAGAAGACCAAATGATGGTCGTTATGGTAATAATTTTAGTAAATTACAACAATATTATCAATTTCAGGTTATTAGTAAACCTTCTTTATTAAATATTCAAGATTTATATATAAAATCATTAAAATATTTAAATATTGATTTAAATATATCTGAATTACGTTTTATTGAAGATAATTGAGAAAATCCTACTTTAGGAGCATATGGTACAGGTTGAGAAGTTTGATTAAATGGTATAGAGATTAGTCAATTTACTTATTTTCAGAAAATGGGAGGATTTAATTGTATTCCTATACTTTGTGAAATTACTTATGGATTAGAAAGAATATCTTTACATTTACAAGATGTAAATCATATAAATAAATTAATTTGAGATATTAGTATTTTTGGAAAATTAAAATATATTGATATTTTATATGATGAAATAGATAAATCTAATTATATTTTCAATAATTCAGATATAAATTTTTTACTTTCATGTATGAATAATTATAAAAATGAATCTTTAAGATTAATAAATTTAAATAAACCTTTAATTAAAGTATCATATGAATTTGCAATTAAAATGGTTTATTATTTTAATTTATTAGATGCTAAAAATTATTTTTCTAAAATAGAAAGACAAAATAATATTTTATGTATTAGAAAAATTTTTAATAAAATTGCTAATTTATATTTAAATTTATAATTTATTTAAGGATATAAATGAGAGGTATATTATTAATAGAATTAGTTTCTGAAGAATTACCTATTGATAAATTAAAATATATTAATATTAATTTTAAAAAATATATTGAATATAATTTAAAAAGATATAATTTTTTATTTAGTAAAATAAATGTTTTTGTTTCTATTAGAAGAATTTCTTGTTTAATTTATAATTTAAATTATAATCAAAGTTTTAAAAATAAATATAAAATTATAAAAGGACCTATAATTAAAGTTTCTAAAAAAAATATATTTAGTAATAATAAATTAATTAATTGATGTAAAAATATAGGTTTGTTAATAAATAATATAAAATATATTAAAAAAAATAATTTTAAATATTTTTTTTTTAAAATAAAAAATAAAATAAATAGTATTAAAAAATTAATTTTAATAATTTTAAAAAATATTTTTTTAAATTTATTAAAAAATAATAAAAGTATGAGTTGGGGAAAGGGAAAATATTATTTTTTTAGACCTATAAATAATATTATTATTATGTTTAATAGTAAAATTTTAAATATTAAAATTTTTGGTATTAAATCAAATAATATATTATTAAAACATAAATTTATTTATAATAATAAAAGTATTATTTTAAATAATTCTAGTAATTATATAATTTATTTATTTAAATTTTGTAAAATTATAATAGATTATAAATATAGAAAAAAAAGAATATTAAATATAATAAAAAATATATCTATTAAAAAAAATATATTTTTTTTTTATAAAAATGTTTATTTAGAAAAAATTATTTCTATGGTAGAATGACCTATTGGAATATTATGTAATTTTAATAAAAATTTTTTATTTTTACCTAAGGATTTAATAATATTTATTATTAAAAAATATTTTGGTATTATTTCATTTGATAAGAAAAATGAATTAACAAATAATTTTATTATTATATTAGATATGGAAACTAATAATTATGATAAAATAATAAAAAGTTATGAAAATATTGTTAATTCTGAATTAAATGAAGCTAAATTCTTTTTTTTAAAAGATACAAAATTTTATTTAATTAGTTATTTATATAAATTAAAAAATATTGTTTTTCATAGAAAAATTGGTAATTTTTTAAATAAAATAACTAGAATTTTATTTTTATCTAAAAAAATTTTATATTATTTAAATTATTTTAATATTAATATAAATTTTTTAAATCATGTTATATTATTAATAAAATGTGATTTAACTACTTATTTATATAGATATTATAATTCTTTAAAAGGTATAATAGGTATGTATTATGCGTTATTAAATGGAGAATCTATAACTACATCTTTAATAATAAAAGAACATTATAATGTTAATAGTATTAATATATATAGTTCAATAATTTTTTTGTTAGATAAAATAGATAATTTAGTTGGTATATTTATATTATATAATTTTATTTTTTTAAATAAAAAAAATGATCCTTATGGGTTAAGAAAATTATCTTTTTTAATTATAAAAAAAATATTAAATAGTAATTTTTATATTAATATATATAATATAATTAAATATTCTATATTTTTGTTTAAAAGAAAAAAAAATAAAAAAGAATTATTAATAATTTTAAATTTTATTAATATTAGATTTATAAATTATTTAAATAAATTTAATTTTTCAAAAAATTTAATATATTCTTTTTTAATAAATAATAAAAATTATGATTTTTTAGATATAAAAAATCGTATTGATGTTATTATAAAATATAAAAAAAAAAAAATATTTAATAAATTTATTGATTCATATAAAAGGATAAATAATTTATTATTTAAATATAGTAATTTTAATTTAATTAAATTTAATATTAATTTTTTAATTAAAAAAGAAGAAATTTTGTTGTATAAATATATTATTTATTTATATAAAAAAAGTGATTTTTTTTATATTAATCATAATTATAATAAATTAATTAAATATTTTTTTATATCTATAAAAAAAGTAAATAATTTTTTAAATTTTCTTAAAATAGATGTAAAAAATAAAAATATTAAATCAAATAGAATAATTTTATTAAAAAAAATAAATTTTTTATTTAAAAAATTTTCTAATTTTAAATATTATTATTAGTAGCAGGTATATTTTTAAAAATTATTGCTCCACCTAAACATATATTTTTTTTATAAAATACTATTGATTGACCTGGAGTTATACCGAAAATTTTTTTATTAAAAAATACTTTATTTTTATTAGTATATATTTTACATTTAATATTTTTTTTTTGTTGATGTCTTATTTTTGATTTACAAAATATTTTTTTTTTATTATTATTATTTTTATTTATAAAATGTATATTTTTAATATATATTCCTATAGAATATAATAAAATATTTTTTATTCCTTTTACTACTATTAAATTATTATTCTTTATATTTTTTTTATATACATAGTATGGTATATGTTGACCTAAATTAATATTTAAATTTTTTCTTTGTCCTATTGTGTATAAATGTAATCCTTTATGTATTCCTAGTATTTTATTATTTATATCAATTATTTTTCCTTTTTTATTTTTTATATATTTTTTAATAAAATTAAAATAATTTTTTTTTCCTATAAAACATATACCAGTTGAATCTTTTTTTTTAGCATTAATTAATTTTAAATTAATAGCAATTTTTCTTATATTTTTTTTATAATATTTTCCTAATGGAAATATACATTTTTTTATTTTTTTTTGAGTTAAATTATATAAAAAATAACTTTGGTCTTTTTTTTTATCTATACCTCTTAATAAGTAATATTCATTTTTTTTTCTTTTTTTAATTATATAATGTCCTGTAGAAATAAAATTTCCTTTTAAAATTTTTATGGCAAATTTTATAAATATTTTAAATTTTATTTCTTTATTGCATAATATATCAGGATTTATAGTTTTATTTTTTTTTTGATTTTTTATAAATATATTAAATACATATTTTCAATATTCATAAGAAAAATTAACTTTATATAATTTTGTATTGAATAATTTACATATTTTTTTACAATCTTTATAATCTTTTAAATTATTACATTTATTATTATTATTATTATTTTCTTCTCAACATTTTATAAAAACACATTTTACGTAATATCCTAATTTTTGTAATATTCATATTGTTACTGTAGAATCTACTCCTCCTGATAATGCAATTATAACTTTAATTATTTTATATATTTTCATATTTTATATTTTTTAAAAAATTAATTGATTTATTTATTATTTTATAAAACTTTATTTTTATATCATCTAATATTATTTTTATAATATTATTTTTTTTTATTTTTTTTAATGATAATATTATATATTTTTTTTTAATTTTATTATTTACTTTAATAAATATATTTCCTAATATTTGATTTTTTATTATTGGTGCTTTTAATATATTTGTAAATATTATTAGTAATTTTATTTTTATTTTTTTTTTTTTTTTATAATTTATATATATATTTTTATTTATTGTTATTGGTAAAAAATTTTTTTTACTAAATCATATTTTTTTATTTATTATTTTTTTGTTTTTTTTAATTATTTTTTTAGTTATAAAATTTTTAAATCCTCATTTTAATATTTTTTTTGCATAATAATTTCTATCTTTTATAGATTTAGCTCCTAATATTACTACTATTAATCTATTATTATTTTTTTTAGCTGAACTTATTAAATTATATTTTGATTTGTTTGTATGACCTGTTTTTATTCCATCTATATATAAATTTTTATTTCATAATAATAAATTTCTATTTGTTTGTTTAATATTGTTAAAAGTAAATTTTTTTTTTTTATATATTTTATATATTTTTGGAAAATTTTTTATTAATAAAATACTTAATTTTGCCATATCATATGCTGTTGTATATTGTTTATTATCATCTAATCCATGTGAATTAATAAAATTAGTATTTTTTAAATTAATTCTTTTTTTATATTTATTCATTAATTTAACAAAATTTTTTTCATTTCCTGATAAATATTCAGCTATAGCTACACATGCATCATTTCCAGATTGAATTATCATTCCTTTATTTAAATCTGAAATTTTAACTTTTTGATCTTTTTTTAAAAACATTAATGAAGATCCTTTAAAATAAGGATTTTTTCAATATGAGCTATTTTTTATTTTAACTAAATTATTTTTATTTATTTTTTTTTTTTTTATGAAATCAGCTAAAATATAACTAGTCATAATTTTATTTAGACTAGCTGGATATAATTTTTTATTAGAATTTTTTTCTAATAATATTTTATTAGATTTATAGTCTACTAAAATATATGATTTTACATTTATATTTTTTATTGTATTAGCATATAAATTTATACTAATTAAATATATTATTAATATTAATATTTTTTTTTTTTTCATATTTTATTAAATATTTATTTTTTTTAAAGACATAATTATTGCAAACATAGATATTGTTGTTATTAATGATGTACCCCCATAACTTATTAATGGTAATGGTATACCTACTATTGGAAATACTCCAATTACCATTCCTATATTAATAAATATATGTATACAAAAATTTATTATTAAATTTGATATTAATAATTTATTAAATATATCATTATCTTTTATACAAATTATTAAAGTTTTAACTATTAATATTATATAAATTAATAATATAATTAATATTCCTATAAATCCATGTTCTTCAGCTATTAAAGTGAATATAAAATCAGTTTTATTTTCTGGAATAAAGTTAAATTTTGATTGTGTTCCTAAAAATATACCTTTACCATATATTCCTCCAGATCCTATTGCAATTTTAGATTGATTAATTTGATATCCATTATTTAAAATATCACTTTCTTTATTAAATAATGTTATTATTCTATTTTTTTGATATTTATATAATAAAAATTTTCATAAAAATGGTATAATTAATAATGTTATTATTATGAATAATAATATTATTTTTTTGTTAATTCCACTTAAATATAAACCTATTATTCCATATAATAATATTAATATAGATGTTCCTAAATCTGGTTGTAAATATATTAATATACTAGGTATTAAAGTTATTATTATTATTAATATAATTTTTTTTATATTTTTAATTGGATAATTATTTTCATTTAATATTTTTGTAATTAATATAGGTACTGTTATTTTAGCTATTTCTGATGGTTGAAATTTAATAATTTTTATATTTATTCATCTTTTTGCTCCATTAATTATATATCCATAAATAAATACATATATTAATAATAAATTACATATTATATATATAATATATGCATTTTTTATATAATATTTTTTATCAAAATTAATTATATATAACATTATTATTAAACCAACAATTATATGAAAAATTTTTTTATATATAATATTATTATTTTTACTGTTGATATTACTACTATATAATAGTAATATACTATAAATTAAAATAAATATTATACATAGTATAATTACTATATCTATTTTTTTTATATTTTTTTTATTCATTAATTATCTTATATTTTTTTTATATATATAATCTGTTATTTTTCTCATTATTTTTCCTATTTTTAATCCATTTCCTCCATGTTCTAATACTATTGTTATTGCAAATTTAGGATTTTTATATGGTAAAAAAGCATTCATTAATATATGGTCTTTTAATTCTTTTTGTATATATTTTTGTTTATAATGATGATTAATTGAGTATACTTGAGCAGTTCCTGATTTTGCGGCAATTTTATATTTTGTTCCTAAAAAATTTCAAAATGCTGTTCCATTTTTTTTATGAGCAACTCCATACATACCTTTTTTAATTATTTTAATATTTTTTTTTTTAATTATTATATTATCTATTTTTTTGTTTTTATTATTATTTAATAGTATATGTGGTTTTATTATATATCCATTATTAATTAAAATTAGTAATGCTTGATGTATTTGTATTGGAGTAGTTATTAAATAACCTTGCCCTATTCCTATAGAAATAGTATCTCCTAAATATCATTGAGAATTATATTTTTTTTTTTTTCATTTTTTATTAGGTAAAAATAATTTTTTTTCATTTGGTAAATCTATATTTGTTTTAGTTCCAAATTTAAATTTTTTTATTCATTTAATTATTTTTTTTATACCTAAATGATAAGATATTTGATAAAAAAATATATCTGAAGATTCTTCTATAGATTTAATTATATTTATTTTACCATGTCCCATTTTTTTTCAATCATAAAATATTTTTTGAGATGTAGGTAATTTTCATCATCCTGGATCAAACATAGTAAATTTTTTATTTATTATTTTTTCTTCTAATGCAGCTATACCTATATAAGGTTTTATAGTTGATGCTGGGGGATATATTCCTTGTATTATTTTATTAATTAAAGGTGAATTTTTATTATTTAAAATTTTTTTATATTCTTTCTTAAATATTCTTCTAGTAAATAAATTAGGATTAAAACTTGGAATAGAAATTAGAGATAAAATTTTTCCATTTTTACAATTTGTTACTATTACTGAGGCGTTGTTATTTTTTAATATATTATAGATAAATTTTTGTAATTTTATATCTATTGATAATTTTATATTTTTTCCTGATTTAGGTTTTTTAATTTTATATTTATAAATTATTTTACCTTTATTATCTATTATTTTTTTTTTATATCCATATTTTCCTTTTATTTTTTTTTCATAATATTTTTCTATTCCATCTTTTCCGATAAATTTTTTTTTGTTTTCATTATTTAATCCTATATATCCTATAATATGAGCTAATATATTTTTATATGGATAATTTCTTCTTATATATTTTTTTAAATTTATATTTTTAATTAAAAATTTATTTGTATAAAATTTTATTAAATTATTTTTATCTATTTTGTATAATACTTTTTTATTGTTTTTATATTTTTTTTTAATTTTTTTTATTATTTTTTTTGATATATTTATTTTTTTTAGTATATATATAATATTTTTAAAATATTTTTTTTTATGTGGTATTATATTAATATAATAGTATTTTTTATTGTTTGCTATTGGTATATTATTTTTATCTATAATAATTCCTCTATTTGGAATAATATTAATTATTTTAGTATAGTTTTTTTTGGATAAAAAATAATATTTTTTAAAATTTATTATTTGTAATTTATATATATTATAAATTAAAAATATTTTAATAATTATTAAAATAATTATTAAATATATTATTCTGTTAATAAAAGTATTATTTTTTTTTTCTTTATATATAATTTTCATTTTTTTTTTACAAATAATATTGAAATATTTATATTATATTTTATTAATTATAATAAATAAATTATTTAATTTATATATATATTATAAATATTTATATATTTTAGGAATTTAAGTATGTTAAAAAATCCTATTAAAACTAAAAGTTGAAAAAAAATATTAAATCATTTTAATTATTTTAAGAATATTAAAATAGTCGATTTGTTTAAAAAAGATAAAAATAGATTTAATAATTTTTCTATAAATTTTAATGATAAAATTTTAATTGATTATTCAAAAAATAAAATTACATTAGAAACAATAGATTTATTTTTAGAATTATTAGATGAAATTAATTTTAAAGATTATATTATATCTATTTTTAAAGGAAAAAATATTAATTTTATAAAAAAAAAACCTTTTTTAAATTTTTTATTAAGGGATTTTAATAATGAATTATTAAATAATAAAAAAAATATATTAGATTATAAAAAAGATATAAATGCTAATTTAAATAAAATTAAATTTTTTACAGATAGGATAGTAAATGGTAAATGATTAGGTTATTCTGGTAAAAAAATTAAAAATATAGTTAATATAGGAATAGGAGATTCAGATTTTGGACCTAAGATGATTATAAAATCTTTATTAAAATTTAAAATTAATAAAAATCAAAAATTTTATTTTATTTCTAATATAGATTCTATAGAAATTTTAGAATTAATAAAAAAAATTTCTCCTGAAAATACACTTTTTATAATTTGTTCTAAAAGTTTTAAGACTATAGAAACATTATATAATGCAAATATAGCAAAAAATTGAATTTTAAAATTCTATAATAATAATAATATATCTTTAAATAATCATTTTATATTAATATCTAATAATTTTAATGAAACAATAAAATTTGGAGTAAATTTAAATAATATTTTTATTGTTGATAATTGATTAAAAGGATGTTATTCTTGTTGTTCATCTTTTGGTTTATCTATATCTATTTTTATGGGATTTAAAAATTTTAAAAAATTATTATATGGTGCTCATGATATGGATATTCATTTTTTAAATTCAAATTATAAAAATAATATACCTATAATATTAGCAATAATAAGTATTTGATATAATAATTTTTTTAATTATTTTATAGAAGCTATTTTAGCTTATAGTAATAAGTTATTTTTTTTACCAACATATTTACAACAATTAATAATGAAATCAAATAATAAATATATATGTTATAATGATAAATATATAAATAATTATTATACATCTCCTATAATTTTAGGAGGTATTGGTACAATATCTCAATATTCTTTTTATCAATTATTACATCAAGGATCTTACATTATTCCTTGTGATTTTATTATAGAAGTATGTAATACTTATAATATTAATAATTCTCATTTAATTTTAATGTCTAATTTTATTTCTCAAACTCAATCTTTAGCTTTTGGTGACGAAATATTTAAAAATAATTTTTTTAATAAAAAAAATAGTAATATTAATAAATTTATTAAATTTAAAGGTAATAGACCTAGTAATTCTATTTTAATAAATAATATAGATCCTTATAGTATAGGAGCTTTAATTATTTTATATGAATATAAATTAATTACTCAAGATATTATATTAAATATTTCTAATTTTAATAAATTAGGAATTAAATTAAATAAAAAATTATCTAAATTTATTTATTTATATTTAAATAAAAAATATTTATATAATAATATTTTAAATAAAAAAAAAATATATTTAGATAATTCTACTTTAAATTTAATAAATTATTTTAAAAAAAATTTTAATTAATTATTGGAGCGATTATGTCTATTAAATTTTATAAAAAAAGAAAAGATGTAAGTAAGTATAAAAATAAAATTAATAAAAGTAAAAAATCTATGATTAAAACATATATTAAAAAAGTTAAATTTTATATTTTAAAAAAAAAAAAAGATAAAGCTTTATTTTATTTTCGTATTTTACAATCTAATTTAGATAAATTATATATAAAGAAAATAATACATTTAAATAAATGTTCTAGATATAAATCAAATTTATTAAAATTGATTAATAAAATATGTTAATTATTTTTTTTTATTATATAATTTATTATTTTACAATATTGTTTTATATTAATTTTATTTACCCTAATATTGGGATTTATATTAATTTTTTTAAATTCTTTAATATTCATAAATTTTTTTAAATTATTATGTATTTTTTTATTTTTTTTATTAAATATATTATTTAATATATGTATAGAAAAATTTATATTTTTTATATTATATATATTATTATTTGATGTTAATTTTATTAATGTTGATGTTATTTTTGGTTTTGGTTTAAAATTATAATTTTTAATATTCATTATTTTTTTAATTTTAAATAATAAATTTATTATTATAGTAGTTTTAGAATATTTTTTATTTTTTTTATCTAAAAATAAATTATTTGCTAATTCTCTTTGTAATAATATATGTATATCATATATAAAATTATAATTTTTAATTAATTTATATATTATTTTATGAGATATATAATATGGAATGTTACCAATTATTCTAAATTTTTTTTTATATTTATAAAAATTAAATTTTAATATATCTATATTTAAAAAAGTAATTTTATTTTTTTTTTTTTTACATTTTTTAATTAAATTATTATCTATATCTATAGCTATAATATTTTTAGTATATTTATATAATTTTTTAGTTAACTTTCCTTTTCCACAACCTATTTCTAAAAAAATATTTTTTTTTTTTGGTTTTACCAAATTTATAATATTTTTTATAATTTTTTTATTAATTAAAAAATTTTGTCCTATATCTTTATACATATTTTTATATAAATTTTCTTACTTCACCTTTACCAAATATATTTTTTATACATCTAATACATATATTATATTTTTTAACATTATATATTTTTTTTACATAGTGTCAACATCTATTACATTTAATTCCAATAATTTTTTTATATTTTATTTTAAAAAATTTTTTATTATTTTTATTTTTTAATAATTTTATATTAGTTTTTGATGTTATAAAAAAAAATTTTAATTCTGATTTAATTTTTTTAATTATATTAAAAAATTTTTGTTTTAAATATAATGTTAATTCTATTTCTAATGAAGATTTTATTTTTTCTTTATTTTTTTTTTTTTCTAATTTTTTATTAAAGTTATTTTTAATATATATTAATTTATTTCATATATTTTCATTTATTTTATTATTTTTATGTAAATAAAATAATTTATTAAATCAAGTTTCTTTATATATTGATTTGTTTTTTTTATTTGGTAGATATTTGAATACTTCTTCTGAAGTAAAAGATAATATAGGAGATATTCATTTAATTAATGATTCTAAAATCATTCATATAGTTATTTGTAAACTATTATATGGTTTTGTATTTTTTTTTATTATATATTTTCTATCCTTTATTATATTTAAATATATTGAACTTAAATATATATTACAAAAATTTATAATTTTTTTTATTATTTTATAAAATTTAAATTTTTTATATAAATATATTATTTTTTTTTGTAATTTTTTTGTTTTATGTATAATTCATTTATCTATTAAAATTATATCTTTTTTTTTTATTTTTTTTTTTATTATATATTTATTATCTAAATTTGAAATTAAAAATTTTATTGTATTTCTAATTTTTCTATATGATTCTACTGTTCTTAATATAATTTCATTTGATATATTTATATCATTATAAAATTTTGTTGAAGATACTCATAATCTTAATATATCAGAACCAAAAATTTTTATTATTTTTTTAGGTTTTATGTAATTATTTAAAGATTTTGACATTTTTTTATTATTTTTATTTAATATAAATCCATGTGATATTACTTTTTTATATGGTGCACAGTTATTAATTGCTGTATTTATTATTAGAGAAGACATAAATCATCCTCTAAATTGATCTGATCCTTCTAAATATATATCACTTATTTTATTTTTTTTAAATTTTGGATTTATTATAGTAAAACATGTTGCTCCTGAATCAAATCAAACATCTAATACATCTAATACTTTTTTATATTCTTTATATTTTTTACCTAAATATATTTTTTTATTAATATTATTTCAATAAATAGGACCTTTTTTTTTAATTTTTTTTAATATTTTTTTTATTAAAAAAGTTGTTTTTGGATGCATTTTTTTTGTTTTTTTATGAATAAATATAGGTATTGGTGTTCCTCATATTCTTTGTCTAGATATGCACCAATCTGGTCTATTTATAATCATTTTTTTTATTTTTTTATATCCTCATTTAGGTATTCATTTGACTTTTTTAATTGATGTTAATAATTTTTTTTTTAAATTATTTTTATTTATGTTTATAAATCATTGAGATGTAGATTTTAATAATATAGGTTTTTTATGTCTTCAACAATATGGATATTTATGTATTATATTTTCTTCTAAAATTAGTTTTTTATTTTTTTTTAGTTTTTTGATTATTAATTTTTCTGCATTATTTATATTAGTATTTTTTATATTTTTTATATATTTATATTCAATAAATTTTCCATTTTTTTTTATAACATTTAATCCTTTTAAATTGTTTTTTTTTGATATTTTATAATCTTCTTGCCCATGTTCAGATGCAATATGAATTATTCCTGTTCCAATATTTTTTTTTATATATAAATTTAATATTATAGGTACTATTTTTTTTGATATAGGATGATATACATAAAGATTATTAAATATTTTTCCTTTTAATGAATATATTTTTTTATAATTTGTTTTTGTTTTTTTTATTATTTTTTTTATTTTATTTTTTAGTAATATATATATATTTTTTTTATTTTTAATAAGAGAATATGTATATTTAGGATGTATAGTAATAGCGCAATTACCTGGTAATGTTCATGGTGTAGTTGTTCATATAACTAATTTAAAATTATAATTTATGTATTTTTTATAATTTAGATTTATTTTTTTTAAGAAAGATTTTTTATTATATATATTAAATGAGATATATATAGATTTTGATAACTTATTTTTATATTCTATTTCTGCTTCTGCTAAAGAAGATTTACATTTTGTACATCAATTTGTCGGTATTTTTTTTCTTTCTATATAATTTAATTTTATTAATTTATTTAATACTTTTATGGTATTTGATATAGTTTTAAAATCCATAGTTTTATAATAATTATTTCAATCAGCTAATATTCCTAATCTTATAAAATTTTTTTTTTGTTTTTTTATCTGTGAATTAACATAATTAAAGCATAATTTTTTAAAATAATTATTATATTTTTTTTTTATTATATTTTTTTTTTTTTTTTTAATTTTTAATTCTATTGGTAGTCCATGACAATCCCATCCTGGTATATAATTAATATTAAAATTCATAAAAATTTTATATTTTAGTATTATATCTTTTAGAATTTTATTATAAGCATGTCCTATATGAATATTTCCATTTGCATATGGAGGACCATCATGTATTATAAATGTTTTTTTTTTTTTATTTTTTATATTTAAATATAAATTATTTTTTTTTCATTCTTTTAAAATTATTGGTTCTTTTATATTTAAATTTGCTTTCATAGGAAAATTTAATTTTGGTAGATTTATTGTGTTTTTATAATTTATTTTTTTTTTATTCATTTTATTTATATATTTATATTTTATATTTATTAAAATTATTGAAATAATTTATAGATTATAATTATATATTAAAAATATATGAAATTATATATTTTATATATTATATAAAATATTTTATATTTTTAGTTGATATTTTAAAGTATGAACTTATATTTTTATATAGAGGTTAATTTTTTTTTTAATGGAGAGTTATATGACTAAAGTTATTGGTATTGATTTAGGTACTACTAATTCTTGTGTAGCTGTAATGGAAAATAATAAAGCTAAAGTTATAGAAAATTCTGAAGGTGATCGTACTACTCCTTCTATTGTTGCTTATACTAAAGATGATGAAGTTTTAGTTGGTAAACCTGCTAAACGTCAATCTATTACTAACCCTGAAAATACATTTTTTGCTATTAAAAGATTAATTGGTCGTAAATATAGTGATTCTGAAGTACAACGTGATGTAAATATAATGCCATATAAAATAGTTTCTTCTAATAATGGTGATGCTTGAATACAGGTTAAAAATAAAAAGGTTGCTCCTCCTCAAATTTCTGCTGAAGTTTTAAAAAAAATGAAAAAAACTGTAGAAGATTATTTAGGAGAAAAAATATCAGAAGCTGTTATAACAGTACCTGCTTATTTTAATGATACTCAAAGACAAGCAACTATAGATGCTGGTCGTATAGCAGGTTTACATGTTAAAAGAATTATAAATGAACCTACTGCTGCCGCTTTAGCATATGGTTTAGATAAATCTAAAAATAATAGTATTATTGCTGTTTATGATTTAGGTGGAGGAACATTTGATATTTCAATTATTGAAATAGATAATATTGATGGTGAAAAAACTTTTGAAGTTTTATCTACTAGCGGTGATACTCATTTAGGAGGTGAAGATTTTGATAGTAAGATAATAAATTTTTTAGTTTCTGAATTTAAAAAAAATTATAATATAGATTTATCTAATGATCCTCTTGCTATGCAAAGATTAAAAGATTCTTCTGAAAAAGCTAAAATAGAGTTATCTTCATCTAAACAAACTGAAATTAATTTACCTTATATTACTGCTGATGTTAGTGGTCCTAAACATTTAAATATGAAATTAACTAGAGCTAAATTAGAATCTTTAGTAGAAGATTTAATTATAAAATCTATAGATCCAGTTAAAATAGCATTAAAAGATGCTAATTTAGATATTTCTAAAATACAAGATGTAATTCTTGTTGGTGGTCAAACAAGAATGCCTTTAGTACAAAAAAAAGTAACTGATTTCTTTGGAAAATCTCCAAGAAAAGATGTTAATCCTGATGAAGCTGTAGCTATTGGTGCTGCTATACAAGGTGGAGTTCTTTCTGGGGAAGTTAAAGATGTTTTATTATTAGATGTAACTCCTTTATCATTAGGAATAGAAACAATGGGTGGAATTATGACTACATTAATTAAAAAGAATACTACTATTCCTACTAAACATAGTCAAGTATTTTCTACTGCAGAAGATAATCAATCAGCTGTTACTGTGCATGTATTACAAGGAGAACGTACTAAAGCTATAGATAATAAATCTTTAGGTCAATTTAATTTAGATGGAATACAATCTGCTCCTAGAGGGGTTCCTCAAATAGAAGTTACTTTTGATATTGATGCTGATGGTATATTACATGTATCAGCTAAAGATAAAAATACTGGTAAAGAACAAAAAATTGTTATTAAAGCATCTTCTGGTTTAAATGAAAGTGAAGTAAATAAAATGGTTCAAGATGCAAAATTAAATGAAGAATCTGATCGTAAATTTGAAGAATTAATACAATCTCGTAATCAAGCAGATCATTTAATTCATACTACTCGTAAACAAATATTAGAATTAGGTGATAAAATACCTAATGAAGAAAAAAAATCTATTGAATTAAGTTTAAATAAATTAGAAGAAGCATCAAAAAGTGAAAATAAAGAATTTATAGATAAATCTATACAAGAAGTAATACAATTATCTAGTAATCTTTATAAATATAATAATAAAAATGATAATAATAAAAAAGATAAAGATAATAAAAATATAGATTCTAATAAAGTAGTTGATGCAGAATGTGAAGAAATAAATGATAAAAATAATGTTAAATAATTTTAAATATTAGATTTTATAGGTTTTGTAAAATGTCAAAGAAAGATTATTATGATATTTTAGGTATTTCTAAAAAGGCAAATAATCAAGAAATTAAAAGAGCATATAAACGTTTAGCTATAAAATATCATCCTGATAGAAATAGAGGTAATAAAATTTATGAAGAAAAATTTAAAGAAATACAAAAGGCTTATGAAGTATTAAATGATGATAAAAAAAGATCTATGTATGACCAATATGGTCATACTTCTTTTGATCAAGATAATTATACTGATTTTACTTATACTACTGATTTTAGTGATATATTTGGTGATGTTTTTGGAGATATTTTTAATTCTAATAAAAATAAAAAATCTTATAGTAATTCTAATGGTTCTGATATCTTATATAAGATTAATATAACTTTAGAAGAAGTAATAAAAGGTGTTTCTAAAAATATAAAAGTTAATTTAATACAAAAATGTAGTATATGTAATGGAACTGGTTGTAAACCTGGTACAGTTCGTAAAATATGTAATACATGTAATGGAAATGGTAATATACATATTAAACAAGGTTTTTTTACAATACAACAAACATGTCCTTCTTGTAATGGTAATTGTTATGTTATTAATGATGTTTGTTATATTTGTAGAGGATCAGGTACTGAAAAAGTATATAAAAATTTTTCTATTAAAATACCTTCTGGTATAAATAGTGGTGATAGTATACGTATTATTGGAAAAGGTAATTATGGTGGATATAACACAAAATGTGGTGATTTATATATTAAAATAAAAGTTAAAAAACATCCTATTTTTAAAAGATTTAACAATGATTTATATTGTAAAATTCCTATAAATTTTTCTATAGCAGCTTTAGGAGGAGAAATAGAAATACCTTCTTTATATAAAAAAATAATATTTAAAATTCCTCCTGAAACTCAAACTGGTAAAATTTTTCGTATAAAGAATAAGGGAATTAAATATTTAAAAAGTAATAGATATGGAGATTTATTATGTAAAGTAATAGTTGAAACTCCAGTTAATTTAAATAAATTACAAAAAAAAATATTATATAATTTAGGTGTAACTTTAAAAAAAAATATTAAAAAAAATAATCCTAAATCAGAAAGTTTTTTAAATAATTTAAAGAATTTTTTTAATTCTTTAATTTAATATTTTTTTATATATTGGAAATTTTTTACATATATTTAATATTATTTTTTTTTTTTTTTTTATATTTTTTTTGTTTATTTTATTATTTAATATTTTACATATTATTTTTGTTATCTTTATAATTGATGTTTCCTTTATTCCTCTGCGAGTAATTGCAGATGTTCCTATTCTTATTCCAGAGGTAATAAAAGGATTTTTTTTATCATTAGGTATACAATTTTTATTAACATTTATATTTATTTTATTTAATATTTTTTCAGCCATTAATCCTGATATATTTTTATTTTTTAAATTTATTATAAATAAATGTGTTTCTGTTCCATTTGAAATTATTTTAAATTTTTTTTTAATAAAAATATTGCACATTAATTTACAATTTTTTATTATTTTTTTTTGATAATTTATAAATTTTTTATTTAATGCTTCTTTAAATATTAAAGCTTTTGCAGCTATTGTATGCATCATTGGTCCTCCTTGTATTCCTGGAAACAATGAAGAATTTATTTTATTATATAGTTTATAATTATTTCCTTTTGCTAATATTATTGCTCCTCTTGGTCCTGCTAATGTTTTATGAGTAGTTGTTGTTACAATATCTGCAAATTTTAATGGATTGGGATATATTTTTGCTGCTACTAAACCAGCTATATGAGACATATCTATCATTAATAAACTATTATATTTTTTTGATATTTCTTTAAAAATTTTTCATTTACATATTTTAGAATATGAAGAAAATCCTGCTATTATTAATTTAGGTTTATATTTTTTTGCTAAATATTCTATTTCATTATAATTTATTTCTTCTTTTTTATTTAATCCATATAATTTTGCATTATATATTTTTCCTGATATATTTATTTTTGAACCATGTGTTAAATGACCACCATGATTTAATTTCATACCTAAAATTGTATCCCCAGGGTTTAATATAGAATTATATACTGCAAAATTTGCTTGAGAACCTGAATGTGGTTGTACATTTACATAATTTGCATTAAATAATTTTTTTGCTCTATTTATTGCTATTTTTTCTATTTTATCTATATATTTACATCCTCCATAATATCTTTTTTTATAATATCCTTCAGCATATTTATTAGTTAATATTGATCCTTGCGCTTTCATTATATTTAAACTTGTATAATTCTCTGATGCTATTAAATTTATACTATTTTCCTGTCTTTTTTTTTCTAATTTTATTAATTTAAAAATTTTATCTTTATATTTCATATTATTTATATTTTTTACTATTTAATTTAAATTTATTAATTTATATTAAATATTAAAAGAGTAAATTTAAATTTTATATTTATTTTTTTTGTTATTTTATAATATTTTTGTATTTATTGTATTAATAATATATTTTATAAATATTATAAAATATATTAAATATGTATAAAATATTTTTATAATATTAATTATTAATATATTATAAAAATGTTATTATTTATTTTCTTAATAAATATATATAATAAAATATTAAAAATTTATTTTTTATTGATATTTAATATTTATAAATATTATTATAATATTTAAGAAATATAAATAAATTTTATTTTTTAATTTTTGAATATATAATATAAATTATATATTATTAATAAAAATATTTTTTTTAAATTTTTTTATATATAATATAAAATACATTTTTTTAGTAGATAAACATATATTTTGCTTTTGGATATATAATATAAATTTTTTTTTTATAAAAACTTTTTATTTTATTCTTAAATTGATAATTATTTACTATAATATTTGTTTTTTTTGGTAAAGATTTAATTTTTTTTTTAAAACTTTTAATAGAATTATATTTTTTTATTTTATTATTATAATATATAATAATATTATATATACTATTATATATACTTATAAATATATTTTTATTTATTTTTTTTTTAATTTTTATATTATTTAATATAATTTTAAAAGAATTTGATTTTAATATTTTAATTTTATTGTTTTTTAATTTAAATAATTCTGCTATATTAGATGCTATTCTTGTGCCTATTATACTTCCTGGTCCTTTATTTATAAAAATATATTTTATTTTACTTATATTTATATTATTATTTTTTACTAATTTATTTATTAATATTAGTATATATTGATGTTTTTTTTTATTAATAAATTTATATTTTGTAAATATTTTTTCATTATATTTTATAGCTATTGAATATAATTCTGTAGAAATTTCTATTGCTAAAATATTTTTATTTATCATTTTATTTTTTCTAGAAAAATATAATATTTATATATCTTTTAATATTTTTTTTATTATTATATAATAATAATAATTAAAATTAAATATTATTTTTTTTTTATATATTTAATAATAAGTATTTTATTTAAATAATATTTTTGTAAAAAAATACAGATAATTATATATTTATTAATAATTTAATATCACTTTATAATAAAATGAATAATTTAGAATCAAATACTTTAGGAAAAATATTAATAAAAGCTAGAAAATCTTTAAATTTATCTAGAAAGGATATATCTAAAAAATTATGCCTTAAGATAGATATTATAAAGAATATAGAAAAAGATGTATTATTATTTAATATACCTCCTGTTTTTTTATATGGATATATATATTCTTATGCACGTTTAGTTAAAATTCCTAAAAAAAAAATATTTTTTTTTTTAAAAAAATATAAGATTGAAAGTAATATTAATAATAATTTTGTTAATGAAAATTCTTATTTTATTGTATTTAAAAAATTTATTTTTTTAAATTATTTTAATATAATTAAATTATTTATTTTTTTAATATTAGGATTTATTTATTTTTATAATATTTAAATTTTTAATTAAGTAATTATGGATAAATTAAAAATAAAGTCTTTAAAAGGTATGCATGATTATTTTTTGTATGATATATATTTATTAAATTATATAGAAAAATGTTTTAGAAATACTATTTCTTTTTATTCTTTTGAAGAAATTAGATTACCTATTTTAGAAAAAAAAGAATTATTTACTAAATATATAAATAAAAATTATAAAAATTTTTATAAAGAAATATATTCTTTAAAGGATAATAATAATACTATTTTAGGTTTAAGACCTGAAGGTACTATAAGTTGTTTAAGAGCTTATATACAAAATAAATTATATTTAAATAATTTTTTAAATAAATTTTGATATATTGGTCCTATGTTTAGATATGAAAATACACAAAAAGGACGTTTTAGACAATTTTATCAAATTGGTTTAGAATTATATGGTAGTTTAAGTATTGGTATGGATATAGAATTATTATTAATAATAAAATATTTTTTTAAAAAATTAAATATTCATAATTTTTTATATTTAGAAATTAATACTATTGGTTCTTTAAAGGATAGAGAAAGATATTTAAGTTTTATAAAAGAAAAATATGGTAAAATTATTTTTAATAAATTAAATATTAAAAAAAATATTAATTATTTTAAATTAATTGATAAAAATAATAAGAAATTTTTAAATATATGTGATAATATTCCTAAATTTAAAAATTTTATTAATAAAAATTCTTTAAATAATTTTTATAATATATGTAATAAACTTGATTGTTTAAATATAAAATATAAAATAAATTATAATTTAGTAAGAGGTATAAATTATTATAATGATTTTGTTTTTGAATGAAAAATAAAATCTAAATATATTCATGGAAGTAATAATACTATTTGCGCTGGTGGAAGATATAATAATCTTTCTAAAAATATTTCTGATTTATCTATATCATCTATAGGGTGTGCTATAGGATTGGAAAGATTAATTATTTTATTTAAAGAAAATAATATAAGTTATGATATAAAAAAAAATATTGATATATATATAATATCTTCTTATAATGATAAGTCTATATTATTAGGTATGTTAGTATTTAATAAAATATTAAATTCTAATTTAAATAATTTAAAAATCTATAATGATCATAAATTTTATAATAATTTAAGTATTATAATTAAAAAAATATTAAAAAATAATATACGTATATTAATAATTATAAATAAAGAGGAAATATATGGAGATTATATAACTATAAAAGATTTATATTATAATAAACAAAAAAAAGTAAAAATATCTTATGTTATTAAAACTATAAATGATTTTTTAAAATTATAATTTATGTTAACTATAGCTATAGTTGGTAATTGTAATGTAGGAAAAACTAGTTTATTTAATTTTTTAACTAATACTAATTTTTCATTTGTTAATGAATTTAAATATTTTACTTTAGATTATAATTATGGATTTTTAGATAAAAAATATATTATTATAAATAAAAATATTATTTTTATTGATACTAATAGTATATTAGAATTTATTTTTTTAAATAAAAAAAATAAAATATATAATAATTTTTTATTAAATTTAGAAAGAAAATTTTTATTTATACTTAAAAGAGTAAATTTTGTTTTTTTTTTGGTTGATTCACATATAATTACGGAAAAAGATAAATTTTTATCAAGATATTTAATTAAATATAATAATAATATTATACTTTTATTAACTAAAAAAGATATATATATTAATTTAATATTAAATTTAAATAATTTTTATTGTTTAAGAATAAATAATATTTTTTATATATCTATATATGATAAAAATAGTATTTTATTTTTTTTAAATAAAGTTTTAAATAAAAAAGAAATATTAAATAAAAGAAAATTTTTTTATATAAGAAATATAAAATTTTGTATTAATTTAGATAAAAATTATTATATATTAAAAAAATTTTTTTTTAAAAAAGAAATAAATAATTATAAAATTAATAAAAGTATTATAAAATTAGTAATATTAGGAAAAAATAATATTGGTAAATCTAGTTTTTTAAATTTAATATGTAAAAATAATAGATCTTTTATATCTAATAAAAAAAATGGTTGTACTAAAGATTTTATTATGTCATTATATAAATATAATAAAAATATTTATTATTTAATTAATGATTCTCCAGGTTTATGTAATACTAAAAGTTATTATAATGATATTATTTTGAAAATTGAATTTAATTTTAATATTATTTTATATATAATAGATTTTAATTTAAATATATCTAGATTTGATTTAAAAATATTAAATTTTTTTTTAGAAAAAGGTAAATATATATTATTATTATTTAATAAATGTGATAATATTAAACATAATATTTTATTAAAATATAAAAGTTTCTTAACTAAGAAATATGATTTTATGAAATATATGGATATATATTTTTTTTCTTGTTTAAATTATAATATAAGTATTATTAATAATATATTTAAAGTTATATATTTAAATTATTTAAATATTTTTCATAGTAATATTAATAATGTTATTGTTAATAATATTTTAAAAATTTTTAATAAAGATATTAAAAATAGTAAAAATTGTATTTTTAAATTAAGATATGCTTTAATTTGTAAATATTATCCTTTAATAATAATTATATATGGAAATAAAATTAATTTAATAAGTAATTTTTATAAAAAAAGATTATTAAATTTTTATATGAGAAAATTTAAATTCAAAGGTTTTAAAATATTTTTAAAATTTAAAGAAATATATAGTCCTTATAAAAAAAATAAATAAAATTTTAATTGACAATCGCTATTATATAAATTTTTAATAGAGGAAAGTCCGGACTCCTTAGGAAAAGATGCCAGATAATTTCTGGAAAAATATTTATTTATTTTATGAATAGTGCAACAGAAAATAACCGCCATTTTGGTAAGGGTGAAAAAGTATGGTAAGAGCATACTATATATTATAGTAATATAATATATGTGTAAACTCCATCTGGAGCAAGGCTAAATTTATAAAAATAAAATATTTATATTTTATTAAATATAATTCAATGTATTTTCCGTACATGTATTTTATTTTTTATGGTAAGCTGCTTGAATTAATAAGTAATTATTAATCTAGATAAATGATTGTCTTATTTATTATTTTATTAAAATAGATAAACAGAATCCGGCTTATAATTAAATATTTATTTATTTTTTTTATTTTTTAAAATTTATATTAATAATTAATATATGTTAAAAATATTTAATACTTTAACTAATAAAAAAGAAATTTTAATTTTTAATAATACTAAAAATGTAAATTTATATGTTTGTGGTGTTACAGTATCTAATTATTGTCATATTGGTCATGCTAGAACTTTTTATTTTTTTGATATTTTAGTTAGATATTTAAATTATTTAAATTATAAATGTAATTATATTAGAAATATAACTGATATTGATAATAAAATAATTTTAAATTCTTATAAAAATAATATTTCTATTAAAGATTTATCTAATTTAATGATTTTAAATATGAATAATGATTTTAAAAAATTAAATTTTATAAAACCTAATTTTGAACCTAAAGTAAGTGATCATATAAAATTAATAATTTTTTTTATAAAAAAATTAATTAAATATAATTATGCTTATATTTCTTTTAATGGTGATATATTATTTAATACAAAAAAAAATGAAAAGTATGGAAATAATATATTAAAAAATAATGTTATTAATAATTATAATAAAAATGATTTTGTTTTATGAAAATTAAATTTAAATTCTTCTATTAAGAATTTTGGTTGAAATTCTCCTTGAGGTATAGGAAGACCTGGATGACATATTGAATGTTCAGTTATTAGTTATAAATATTTAAAAAATATTGATATTCATGGTGGTGGAATAGATTTAATTTTTCCTCATCATGAAAATGAATTTATTTTATCTAAATGTTTATTTAAAGAAAAATATTCTGTTAAACATTGAATACATACTGGTATGGTTGTAAATAATATTGGTAAATTATCTAAATCTAAAAATAATTTTTTTCTTATAAAAGATTTATTAAAAAAATATAATTCTGATGTTATAAAATTTTTTCTTATGTCAACTCATTATAGAAAAAATTTAGTTTTTGATATAAAATATTTAGATAAATCAAAATTATGTATAAAAAAAATATATAATTCTTTAAAAGATTTAGATTTAAATATTTGTTTATCTGATAAAGATAATAATTTATTTTTTTTAAAAAAAATAGATTATTATTTTAATATGTATATGAATGATGATTTTAATATACCTAAAATACATTGTTTATTTTTTTATATAATTAATAAAATTAATATTTTAAAATCTCATGGTAATTATATTTTAGCTAGTAAAATAGGAGTTAGAATTAAATATTTTGCAAATTTACTAGGATTATTAGGTGAAGAAAATTTAAATTATTTTTTTAATAAAAAAATAAGTGATAATAAAAGAAATGTTTTTATAAATAAAATAAATAAGTTTATTTTTTTACGTAATAAAGCTCGTTTATTAAAAAAATGAAAATTAGCTGATTGAATAAGAAGAAAATTATTAAAAAATAATATTTGTATACAAGATAAAAAAAAAAGTACTGATTGATATTTTAATTAATATTTTTTAAATATATTTTATAATTAATATTTAAATATTAAAATTTATTGTTTAATTAATTATAATTTAAAAAGAATAAAAACTTATTTTTTTTAATAATTATTAATGTTGTTGTTTTTTTATATTAGAAAATAATATAATTAATTATATTTTTATAAAAATTTTTTATATTTTTAAATATATTATATATATATTATATTTTTATTTATTTTTTTTATACTTATAGTTTATATTTATTTTTTTATTATTATTATATATAATATTTAAAATAAATAAATAAATAAACGCTCTTAGCTCAGTGGATAGAGCAACAGCCTTCTAAGCTGTAGGTCACAGGTTCAAATCCTGTAGAGCGTGTTTTATTAAAATATTTTTTTTTCTAATGATAATTTTAATACTTCTCTGATGTTTTTAAAACAATATATTTTAAGATTTTTTCTTATATTTATTGGTATTTCTTCTAAATTTTTTTTATTTCCATAAGGAATTATTATATTTTTAATTCCTGCTCTTAAAGCTGCTAATATTTTTTCTTTTAATCCTCCTATTGGAAGAATATTACCATGTAATGTTATTTCACCAGTCATTGCAATATTTTTTTTTATATAACTTTTAGTTAAAGTTGATATTATTGATGTACATATAGTTATTCCAGCACTAGGTCCATCTTTTGGAATAGCACCTTCTGGTACATGTAAATGAATATCTTTATTAAGATAAAAATTTTTTTTTATTTTTAGTTTTTTATATAATGATCTGACTAATGTTAAAGATATTTTTATAGATTCTTTCATTATTTTTCCTAAAGATCCTGTATATATAAGTTTTCCTTTACCTGGAACACATAATGTTTCTATTATTAATATTTCTCCTCCATTTTCAGTTCATGCTAATCCTGTTACTTCACCTATTTTTTTTTTTTTGTATATTTTTTTAAAATTAAATTTTTTTATTCCTAAATATTTTTTTATATTTTTTTTGTTTATTTTTATTTTTTTTATTTTTTTATTAATTGTTATTTTTTTTACACTTTTTCTACAAATTTTACATATTTCTCTTTCTAAAGATCTTACTCCTGGTTCTCTTGTATAATATCTTATTATATTTATAATTACGTTATTATTTATTTTTAATTCATTTTTTTTTAAAAAATTATTTTTTATTTGTTTTGGTATTAAATATTTTTTTGCTATATTTATTTTTTCATTTTCATCATATCCATGTAATTTAATTATTTCCATTCTATCTAATAAAGGAATTGGTATATTATTTATTAAATTAGCTGTTGCTATAAACATTACCTTAGATAAATCATAATCTACTTCTATATAATGATCATTAAAATAACTATTTTGTTCTGGATCTAATACTTCTAATAATGCTGATGATGGATCTCCTCTTGAATATGAAGATATTTTATCAATTTCATCTAGTAAAAATAATGGATTTTTTACTTTTGATTTTATTATTTTTTGTATTATTTTTCCTGGCATAGATCCTATATAAGTTTTTCTATGACCTCTAATTTCAGCTTCATCTTTAATTCCTCCTAAAGACATTCTTATATATTTTCTTCCAGTAGCTTTTGCTATAGATTTTCCTAAAGAAGTTTTACCTATACCTGGTGGACCTATAAAACATAATATTGATCCTTTTATTTTATTAGATCTATTTTGTACAGATAAATACTCTAATATTCTTTCTTTTATATATTCTAATCCAAAATGATCTTTATCTAATATTTTTTTTGCTTCATATAAATTTTTTTTTATTTTTGTTTTTTTATATCATGGAATTTGTATTATTCAATCTATATAATTTTTTATTACTATTGATTCTGCTGATAATGCAGGCATTATTTTTAATTTTTTTAATTCTAATTTAACTTTTTTTTTTATTTCTTTAGGTATTTTTAAATTATTAATTTTTTTTTTTATTAAATTATATTCATTTAAATTTTTATTTATATAATTAAGTTCTTTTTGTATAGCTTTTATTTTTTCATTTAAATAATATTCTTTTTGATTTTTTTCTATTTGTTTTTTAATTCTATTTTTAATTTTTTTTTCTATTTTAAGAAGTTGTACTTCAGATTCAATCATTAGTAAAATATATTCTAATCTTTTACATATATTAGATAATTCCAATATATATTGTTTATCTTTTATTTTTATAAGTAAATGTGTAGAAATAATATTAGTAAATTTTTCTGTATTATTAGTATTATTTAATAAATTTAATATTTCTATTGGTATTTTTTTATTTAATTGTATATAATATTTAAATTTATTTATTATTGTTTTAACTAAAATATTTTCTTTTTTTTTATTTGTTTTTTTAATTTTTATTTTTTTAATTAATCCTATAAAATATTTTCCTTTATCTTGTATTTCTATTATTTTAGCTCTTTGTATACCTTCAATTAAAATTTTTATTGTACCATCTGGTAACTTTAACATTTGTAATATATATGATAAAGTACCTATTTTATATAAGTCTTTTATATTTGGGTCATTATCAAATGGATTTTTTTGAGTTACTAACATAATTTTCTTATTTTGTTTCATTGATAATTTTAAACAAAATATAGATTTTTTTCTTGTTATAAAAAGAGGTATAATTGTATCTGGATATATTATTATATCTCTTAATGGTAAAATTGGGATCTCATTATTTTTTTGAGATCATTTTGAATTCATATATTTTTCCTTTATTTTATTTTTATAATTTTTGGTTTTTTTTTATTTTTTATTGTATCTTTATTAATTATTATTTTTTTTATATTTTTTTTTGATGGATAAATATACATTATATTTTTTAATTTTTTTTCTATTATATTTTTTAATCCTCTAGCACCTATTTTTTTTTTTATAGATTTTTTTACTATTTCTTTTAAAGATTTTTTTGTAAATTTTAATTTTATATTATCTAATTTAAATAAATATTTATAATATTTTATAATTGAATTTTTTGTTTTAGTTAAAATATTAAATAAAGATTTTTTATTTAATTTTTTTAATTTTATTATAATTGGTATTCTTCCTATAAATTCCGGTATTAATCCAAATTTTATTAAATCTTCTGTTTCTATTTTTTTATTATTTTTTTTTTTAATATTTAAATTAGCATTAAATCCAATTTCATTATTATTTTTTAATCTTTTATTAATAATATTATTTATACCATTAAATGTTCCACTACATATAAATAATATATTTTTTGTATTTATTGGTATATATTCATCTTGAGGGTGTTTTCTTCCTCCTTTTGGAGGAATATAAGTTATTGTTCCTTCTATCATTTTTAATAAAGATTGTTGAACTCCTTCACCTGATACATCTCTAGTTATAGAGATATTATGTGTTTTTTTTGCAATTTTGTCTATTTCGTCTATAAAAATTATACTGTTTTCTGTTTTTTTTATATCGAAATTACATTTTTGTAATAAATTATATATTATATTTTCTACATCTTCTCCTACATATCCTGCTTCTGTAAATCTTGTAGCATCTGCTATTGATACTGGTATATTAAACTCTTTTTCTATTATTTCTGCTATTAATGTTTTTCCACTACCTGTAGGTCCTATTAATAATATATTTGATTTATTAAAAATATTTTCATTATTATAATTATTATTAATTAATTTATAATGATTATAAATTGTTGTTGATATTATTTTTTTTGCATCATTTTGGTCAATAATAAATTTATCTAATATATTTTTTATATTTTTAGGTTTATATTTATTTGTATCAAAATAATTATATTTTTTATTTTTTTTTTTTTTAATTAAATTTAAACAATAATTACATATATATATATTTTTATTTGATATATTATTTTTACACATTAAACAATATGTTTTTATATTGTTTTCTTTTTTTATATTCATATTAAATTTTATTTTTTTTTTTATTAAAATATTTACGTTTAGTTATTATTTTATCTATTATTCCATATTTTAATGCTTTTTTAGGTGATAAAAATTTATCTCTTTCAATGTCTATTTTAATTTTATTATATTTTTGACCAGTATTAATAGAAAGTAAATTTATAATTTTTTTTTTTATATTAATTATTTCTTTTGCATGAATTTCTATATCTGAAACTTGTCCTTGAACTCTTCCTAAAGGTTGATGAATCATTATTCTTGAACTAGGTAAACTAAATCTTTTATTTTTTTCTCCTGAAGATAATAATATTGCAGCCATTGAACATGCTTGTCCTATACATATAGTATTTATTTTTGGTTGAATAAATTTCATAGTATCATATATAGACATACCTGATGTTATAACTCCTCCTGGAGAATTTATATACATATATATATCTTTTTTTTTATTTTGTGATTCTAAATATAAAAGTTGTGTAATTATTGTATTTGATACTTCATCTTCTATATATCCTGTTAAAAATATAATTCTATTATTTAATAATTTTGAATATATATTATATATATTTTTATTTTTACTTAATATATTTTTATTTTTTTTTTTAAAATACATAGTTTTTTATAATTTATTGTTGATGATTTCTTACTTATTATTTTTTTTAATATTTTTATTTATATTATCTAATATTTTATTAATTAATTTATAACTATTATATGCTCCGAATTTTTTTGCTATTAATATACTTTCATTTATTATTATTTTATATGGTAATAATTTACTTATTTTTAATTCATATATTGATAAATATAATATTGATAATTCAATTAATCCTATATATTTTGTATTATTATATACATATTTATGTATTGTTTTATTTATAAAATTATAATATTTTTGTATTCCATTTAAAATTTTAATTAAATATTTAATATTTATATTTTTAAATATATTTTTTTTAATTTTTTTAAATTCTTTAATTTTATATTTTATATTATTTTTATTTTTAAATATATTTCATGAATATATAATTTGTAATGCTAATTCTCTTGTTTTAATATTAATATTATATTTTTTTTTTTGCATATATATTATATATATATATTATTTATTACTTCTAAAAATTATTCTTCCTTTATTAATATCATAATGACTAATTTCTACTTTAACTTTATCTCCTTTTAAAATTTTTATGTAATTTTTTCTCATTTTACCTGATATATGAGCTATTATTTTATGTCCATTTTCTAATTTAATTTTAAACATAGTATTAGGTAATGTTTCTATTACTGTTCCTTGTAATTCTATATTTTTTTCTTTTATCATTTTTATATTTTTTTTTTAATGTTATTAAATATTTTTGAATATCTATTGCTGCTATACAACCTGATGCTGAAGCTATTATAGCTTGTTTATATTGTTTACTAATTATATCACCTGCTGCAAATATTCCTTTTATATTTGTCATAGATTTATATTTTTTATTATTTAAGATAATATATCCTTTTTTATCTAATTTTATTTTTTTTTTAAAAAATTTTATATTTGGTTTATATCCTATTGATATAAATAATCCTTGAGTTTTTATTTTTTTTATCTTTTTATTTATTGTTGATTTTATATAAATTTTTTTTAAAGTATTTTTTTTTATGCATATATCTATTATTTTATAATTTTTATAAAATTTAATTTTATTTTTTTTAATATTTTTATATATTTTTTTTATTAAAATTTTTTCTCCTTTTAATTTATTTTTTCTATGTATAATATTTATTTTTTTTGCTATTTTACTTAAAAATAAAGATTCTTCTATTGCACTATTTCCCCCTCCTATTATTGTTACTATTTTTTTTTTATATAAAAATCCATCACATAAAACACAATTTGATATTATATTTTTATATATTTTTTTTTTTTTTATTATTTTTATTTTTTTAGGTATTGTTCCTGTTGCTATTATTATAGATAATGTATAAAATACATATTTTATACCTATTAATTTAAAATATTTTTTTTTTTTTTTTATTTTTATTATTTCATCTTTAATTATTTTTGTTTTAAATTTTATACTTTGTTTTTTCATTTTTAACATTAAATTTATACCTTTAATTCCATTTTTTTCTCCAGGTCAATTTTCTATTTTATTTGATTTTATTAATTGTCCTCCTTCATTTATACCTGTTATTAATATTGGTTTTAAATTTGCTCTAGCTATATATATAGATGCTGTATATCCTGCTGGACCTGATCCTATAATTATTACTTTTTTAATTTTTTTCATTTATATTATATTTTTAAATATTTTTATTAATATATAACAAATTTTATTATATAATTATTTTAATTATATTTTAAAATTAATTATTAAATTATATTATTTATGTTAAATATTAAATTATTATTAAATAATACTTCTTATTTTGTAAAAAAAATTAAAATTCGTAATAAAAATTTTAATATTGATAAAATATTGAATATTTATTTAATTTATAAAAAATTATTAAATGAGATAGAATTTATGCAATATAAACGTAATTATCTATCTAAAAAAGTTTTATTTTATAAAAATAAAGTTTATGATTTATTATATTTAAAATATTTTTTGAAGTTAATAAAATATAATATTTTTTTTAAAAAAAAAAAAAATTAATAAAATTTTATATATTTTAAATAAAATGATGTCTTATATACCTAATATAATTAGTGATGATGTTCCATTAGGAGATAATGACAGTTTTAATAAAGTTATATATAAATGAGGAAATATAAAAAAATATAATTTTAAAATTATTGATCATATTAATTTTGGAATATTAAGTAATAACATAGATTTTAAAACTTCTAGTATTATTAGTGGTTCATCTTTTAGTATTATTAAAAATGATATTTGTATGTTATATAGAGCTATTTCTCAATTTATGTTAGATACTCATGTTATTATAAATAAATATTCTGAAATTTATGTTCCTTATATTGTTAAAGATATATGTTTATATGGTACTGGTCAATTACCTAAATTTGATAATGATTTATTTCATATATATAGTAAAAATAAAAAGGAAAAGTTATTTTTGATTCCTACAGCTGAAGTTTCTTTAGTTAATTTATTTAGAAATAAAATTTTATATAATAAAGATTTACCAATTAAATTAGTTTCTTGTACTCCTTGTTTTAGATATGAATCTAAATCTTATGGAAAGGAAAATAAAGGATTAATTAGATTAAATCAATTTGATAAAGTTGAATTAGTACAAATAGTTAAGTCTAATTTTTCTTCATATTCTTTAGATGAATTAACTTTAGATGCTGAAAAAATATTAAAAATGTTAAAATTACCGTATCGTAAAGTATTATTATGTAGTGGTTGTATAAATTTTAGTTCATCTAAAACATATGATTTAGAAGTTTGATCTCCTATTAGTAATTCTTATATAGAAGTATCTTCTTGTTCTAATACATTAGATTTTCAATCTAGACGTATAAATTTACGTTATAAAAGTATTAAAAATAAGAGAAAAGAATTTTTACATATATTAAATGGTTCTGGTTTAGCTGTTGGAAGGGTTTTAATAGCTATAATAGAAAATTTTCAAATTAGTAGTGGTTTAGTAAAATTACCTAAGGTATTATATAAATATATGAATGGTAAAAAATATATTAATTGTTTTAAAAATGATAAATAATAAGTAATTATAAGTAATAAAGATATCAAATATTATGAATATACATAAATTTTCTGTTGCTCCTATGTTAGGATTAACAGATAAATATTGTCGTTATTTTTATAGTTTATTAAATAATAATATAAAATTATATACAGGTATGATACATACTTCTTCTTTTTTATTTAAATATAAACATAAAATGTTATCTTATAATTTTATAAAAAAAAATATTGTTGCTATACAATTTATAGGAAATAACCCTAAAGATTTATATATTTGTTCTAAAATAGCAGAAAAATTAAATTTTTCTGAAATAAATTTTAATATAGGTTGTCCTTCTTTAAATTGTAATAAAAATAAATTAGGATTTTATTTATATGACAATATAAATAAAATTATAGATTGTTTAAATGCTATAAAATATGCTTCTGAAAAAATAATTTTATCTATAAAGTTACGTATTAATGTTTTATATTCTTATGAAGAATTTTTAGATTTTATTTATAAAATTTATTATAAGACTAATTGTAAAATTTTTATTATTCATGCAAGAAGTATTTTAAAAAATAATTTTTCTATAAAATTAAATTTAAATTATCCTAAATTAGATTATGATATAGTTTATAAAATAAAAAAAGAATTATCAAATTTAATAATAATTATTAATGGTAATATAAATACTATTAAAGATATTGATAATCATCTTAAATATGTAGATGGTGTTATGATAGGTAGATATATATATAAAAATCCATTATTTTTATTAAATATAGATAATAAATATAATAAAAAAAATAATTATTTTTATGAAAATAATTTTTTTAATTATAAAAATAAAATTAATTTTAAAATAAGAAAAATATTATTTTTTTTATATAAATATATAAAAAATAAAATGTGTATGCAAAATATAAATCCTATAAATATTATTAAACATGTTTGTAATATTTTTTATAGTGTACAAAATTCTCATAGATTACGTATTAATTTGATAAAATCTTCATATATTTTTAAAAATTTTTATAATTATATTGATTTTGAAAATTTTATTATTAATAATAATAATTAATTTTTTATTTTTTTTAAATATATTATATGTATATATTTTATTTTTTTTAATAATTATTTTTATTTAATTTATTTATTTTTTGCTATTTTGAAAGCTTCTACCATGCTATTAAATAAGATATTTTTGTTTTTTTTATTTTTTTTATTTTTTTTTTTAGAATATATAGTTAGATATATTATTCTTTTTATTTCATTTATTTTAATTATTTTTGTATATAAAATATCATTTATTTTGTTTTTTTTAATTAAATATTTATATTTTTTATTTTTTTTATCATTAATATCTATTTGTCCTTCTATTTTATCTTTAAATTTTACATATATGATATTATCAATTATATTTATAATTTTAGATTTTATATTTTTTTTATTTTTATATATTTTTATATATTTTATAAAAGGATCTTTTTTTAATTGTTTTAAACCTAAATAAATTTTTTCTTTATTTATATTTACTTGAAGTAATAAAGTAGTTATTTTATCTCCTTTTTTATATTTATTTATTTTGTAATTTTTTAATCAAGAAATATCTGTATTATGTATTAATCCATCTATATTATTTAATTTTACAAATATACCAAAATCTGTTATAGATTTAATTATTCCTTTAATTTTACTCCCTATTTTATATTTTTTAGAGAATTCTATTCATGGATTAGGACTACATTGTTTTATTCCTAACGATATTCTTCTTTTTTCTTTATTTATATTTAATATAATTGCATTTGTTTTTTGACCTATTTTAAAAATTTTAAATGGATTAATATTCTTATTTTTTCAATCCATTTCAGAAATATGTACTAATCCTTCTATTCCTTCTTTTATTTCTATAAAACAACCATAATCTGTTATATTTGTTATTTTTCCTTTTATTTTAGTATTTATAGGATATTTTTTATTTATAGATGTTCATGGATCTTTACTGAGTTGTTTTAAACCTAATGATACTCTTATTTTTTCTTTATCAAATTTTATTACTTTTAGTTTTATTTTTTGCCCTATTTTTAATATTTCACTTGGATGTTTTACTCTTTTTCATGCTATATCTGTTATATGTAATAAACCATCTAATCCACCTAAATCTATAAATGCTCCATAATCTGTTATATTTTTTACTATTCCATATAAACAAATTCCTTTATACATATTTTTAAGTAATTTTTCTCTTTCATAAATATTTTCATTTAATATAACAGCTTTTCTAGAAAGTACTATATTATTTTTTTTTTTATCTAATTTTATTATTTTAAATTCTAATTCTTTTCCTTCTATTTCTGATAAATTTTTTATAGGTTTTATATCTATTAATGATCCTGGTAAAAAAGCTTTTATACCTTCTATATTTACTGTTAATCCACCTTTTACTTTACCTTTTACAATTCCTTTTATATTTAAAGATTTATTATATGACTCTTCTATATTTAATCATGTTTCATATTTTTTTGCTTTATCTCTAGATAATATTGTTTCTCCTCATTCTCCTGCTATATTATCTATTGAAACATCTATTATATCATTTATATTTATATTTATTTTTCCATCTATATCTTTAAATTGTTCTATTGGAATATATGATTCTGATTTTAATCCTGCATCTACTATTACTATATTATGTTCTATATTTATAACTTTACCTTTTATTATAGAACCATGTTTAATATTTTTTTTATTTATTGATTTTTTAAATAATTTTTGAAATAATTTATTCATATTTTTATAAATTTATTAAAATGTAAGATCATCAAAATCTATAGATAAATCCTCATTTTTATTATTATTATTATTTTTGTTATTATTATTATCTATTTTTTTATTTTCATTATTATTATTATTATTTTTATAATTTTTATTTCCTAACATTTTCATTGTTCCTTTTGAATTTACTATAATTTCTGTTATATATCTTTCATATCCATTTTTATCTTTTCATTTTCTTGTTTGTAATGATCCTTCTATATATACTTGAGATCCTTTATTTAAATATTTTGAAGCAATTTCTGCTAATTTACCAAATAATATTATTTTATGTCATTGTACTTTTTCTTTATTTTCTCCAGTTTTTTTATCTTTTCATAATTCTGATGTAGCAATACTAAAATTAGTAATTACATTTCCATTTGATGTATATTTTTTTTCTGGTTTTTGTCCTAAATTACCTATTAAAATTACTTTATTTATACCTTTATTAGTCATTGTATGTTTTTTATTTTTTTTAAAAAAATTATTTTAAAATTTATATTATTATATTATATATATAAAAAAATATATATATAAATTTTTATTTATATAATTTATATATTTGATATTTCATATTCATTGGAAGTATAATTATCAAATCTAGATATTTTTCCATTAAAAAATAAATTTATTGTTCCAGTAGGACCGTTACGTTGCTTACTTATTATTATTTCTGTTATTCCTTTTATTTTTTGTAAATTATTATATAATTCTTCTCTATATATAAACATTATTAAATCTGCATCTTGTTCAATTGAACCTGATTCCCTAAGATCTGAATTAACTGGTCTTTTATCTACTCTTTGTTCTGAAGATCTATTTAATTGAGATAAAGCTATTATAGGTATTTTTAATTCTTTTGCTAATAATTTTAATGATCTAGAAATATCAGCTATTTCTAATGCTCTATTTTCTAAATATGATGAAGATTTCATTAATTGAAGGTAATCTATCATTACTAAACTTAATCCTTTATTTTCTCTATATATTTTTCTTGTTTTTGATCTTATTTCATTTGGTGTTATTGCACATGAATCATCTATAAATATATTTTTTTTTTTTTTTAGTAAATCTATTGTATTTGATATTTTTATTCAATCTTGATAATTTAATTTTCCTGTTTTTATTTTACTTTGTTCAATTCTAGATAAAGAAGATATTATTTTTATTATTATTTGTTCTGAAGACATTTCTAAACTAAAAATTAATACAGGTTTTTTTTGAGATATAGATATATTTTCACATAAATTTATAGCAAATGTTGTTTTACCCATTGATGGTCTACTTGCTATAATTATTAAATCTGAATTTTGTAATCCAAAAGTTTTTTTATTTAAATCTATATATCCTGTATCTATTCCAGTTATATCAAAACTAGGATTTTTATATAAATTTTTTATTTTTTTTTTAGTTTTTTTTAATATTAAATCTATATTTTTTGGATTATTATTATTTATTTTTTCTTCTGATATTTTTAATATTTTAGATTCTGCTATATCTATTATATCTTTACTATCTTTACCGTTTGGATTATAACTTGTTAATATAATTTCATTAGCTATATTTATAATTTTTCTTAATGTTGATTTTTCTTTAATTATTTGCGCATAATAATCAATATTAGTTAAATTATTTATATTTTGTGAAATTTCTACTAAATAATTAAATCCTCCTATTATTTCTAATTTTTTATTTTTTTCTAATGATTCTGATAATGTAATTATATCTATTGGTTTATATAATTTAGATAATTTATTCATTTCATTAAATATTATTTGATGAGATTTGTAAAAAAAATCTTTTTCTTTTATTATTTCATTTATATTTTCTAACTTATCATTATTTAAAATTAATCCACCTAATATTGATTGTTCTGCTTCAATGGAATATGGTTGTATATTTATTTTATTATTTATATTTTTATTATTATTCATATATTTATTTTTAATTTTCTTTATTATTAAAATAATATATTTATTTATATTTTTTTAAAGTTGTTACTTATTAATATATATATATATATATATTATAATTTTATATTTTAATAAATAAATAAAACTTATTATTTTTATTTTTTTTCTTTTTATAAATTTTTCATTTTTTTGGTATATTTATATTTTTATTTTTTTTATATGTTTCTATATATATTAAACTATTTTTTTTTAATAAATTATTATTTTCTATTATTTTTATACATTTATTTAATAAATTTGTCATTTTATATGGAGGATCTAAAAATATTAAATCAAATTTAATTTTATTTTTTTTTTTTAATCAAATTAATGAATTTATATTTATTATTTTATAGTTTAGATTATTTATATTATTAATATTTTTTTTTATATTTTTGAATATTTTATAATTTTTTTCTAAAAATATTACATATTTTGCATTATTTGATAAACATTCTATTCCTAATATTCCACTACCTGAAAAACAATCTAAACATATTTTATTTTTTATATATTTATATAATCAATTAAATAATGTTTTTCTAATTTTTATTAATGTTGGTTTTAATAATTTACTATTTATAGTTTTAATATGTATATTTTTATATTTTCCAGAAATTATTTTTATATATTTTTTTTTCATTATTTATTATAATTTTATTTTATATTTGTTATTATTAATATATGAATTGTTTTATTAAATTTAAAATATATTTTAATTTATATTTATAATATATATAAATTTATATTATTATTATGTATTAATATGTTTAATAATATTATTAATTCTAAATTTTTTAATAAAGATAATTTAGATTCTTATATATATATGGTTAATTCTTTACCTATTTTGTCTTTAAAAAAAGAACATAAATTAATTACTAGATTTTATTATTATGGTGATTTAGATTCTGTAAAAGAATTGGTTTTATTAAATTTACGTTTTGTTATATATATAAGTAAAAGTTATTCTGGTTATGGATTATCTCAATTGGATTTAATACAAGAGGGAAATATTGGTTTAATGAAATCTATAAAAAAATTTGATCCATTTTTTGGTGTTAGATTAATATCTTTTGCTATTCATTGAATTAAAGCAGAAATAAATAATTATATATTAAAAAATTGAAAAATTGTAAGAATTGCTACTACTAAATCTCAACGTAAATTATTTTTTAATTTAAGAAGAATAAAAAAAAAAATTGGTTGATTTAATAATAAAGAAATAAAATTTATTTCTCGTAAATTAAATGTTTCTAAAAAAGATATAGTAGAAATGGAATCTAGAATGTTTAATAAAGATGTAGAAATAGATTTTTATAAAAATAATTTATTTAATAAAAATAAAATGTTTTTAAATATTTTAGGGGATAAAAATTCTAATTTTGCTAGTAATATAGAAATGTATAATTGAAAAAAATATATTTTAAAAAAATTAAAAATAGCTTTAAATTTATTAGATAATAGAAGTAAATATATAATTATTTCTAGATGATTAAATAATAAAAAAAAAAAAACTTTAAAAAAATTAGCTAAATATTATTCAGTATCTGCTGAAAGAATTCGTCAAATAGAAAAAAATGCTATGAAAAAAATTAAAATATTTTTAAAAAAAAAAAATAATTTTTAAATAAAGATTTATTTATTATTAATAATTTTATATTATAGGTTTTTTGTGACTACTATATTAAGTGTTAGAAGAAAAAATTTAGTTGTTATGGGTGGTGATGGTCAAGCTACTTTTGGAAATACAATTTTAAAAAGTAATGTAAGAAAAGTTCGTAAATTATATTCTAATAAAATTATTGTTGGTTTTGCTGGAGGTACTGCAGATGCTTTTACATTATTTGAATGTTTCGAAAAAAAATTGGAAATTTATCAAGGTCATATAATAAAATCAGCTGTTGAATTAGCTAAAGATTGAAGAACTGATAGAACTTTAAGAAGATTAGAGGCATTGTTAGCTATTGTTGATATAAAATATTCTTTAATAATTAGTGGTAATGGAGATATTATTCAACCTGAAAATAATTTAATTGCTATTGGTAGTGGAGGATCTTATGCTTTAGCTTCTGCAAGATCTTTATTAGAAAATACTGATTTAGATGCTAAATGTATAGTAAAAAAATCTTTATCTATTTCAGCTGATATATGTTTATATACTAATCATAATTTTATTATAGAAAAATTATATTATTAATATTATTAAAGGTTAAATATGTATAATGAAATGACTCCTAAAGAGATTGTTAATGAATTAGATAAATTTATTATTGGTCAGAATGATGCAAAAAAAGCTGTTGCTATTGCTTTAAGAAATAGATGACGTAGAATGCAATTAAACAAAGAATTTCGTAACGAAATTACTCCTAAAAATATTTTAATGATAGGTCCTACAGGTGTAGGAAAAACTGAGATAGCTCGTCGTTTAGCAAAATTAAGTAATTCTCCTTTTATTAAAGTTGAAGCTACTAAATTTACTGAAGTAGGATATGTTGGTAAAGAAGTTGATTCTATTATTAGGGATTTATTAGATTATGCTGTAAAAATGATTAAAAATCAAATTATAGAAATGAATATATTAAAAGCTAAAAAATTAGCTGAACAACGTATATTAAATATATTAATTCAAAATTTAGATAAAGAAGATAATAAAAAATATATAATTAAAAAAGATTCTATATTATATAAATTACGTAATGGTGATTTAGATAATAAAATTATTGATATTAATATTAATATTCCTTCTTTAGGTATAGAAATAATGTCTCCTCCTGGAATGGAAGAAATGACAAATCAATTACAATCGATATTTCGTAATTTAAGTAGTAAAAAAAAAAAAATACGTAAATTAAAAATTAAAGATGCTATAAATTTGCTTATTGAAGAAGAATCATCTAAATTAGTTAATTTTGATGATGTTAAACGTAAAGCTATTAATTTAGTTGAACAACAAGGTATTGTTTTTATTGATGAAATAGATAAAGTTTGTAAAAGAGGAGAAATTAGTGATTCTGGAGTTTCTAGAGAAGGTGTACAAAGAGATTTATTACCTTTAGTTGAAGGTTGTACTGTATCTACGAAATATGGTGTTGTAAAAACTGATTATATATTATTTATAGCTTCTGGATCATTTCAATTTTGTAGTACTTCTGATTTAATACCTGAATTACAAGGAAGATTACCTATTAAAGTAAAATTAGATCCTTTAACTAGTAAAGATTTTGAAAGAATTTTAGTTGAACCTAATATTTCTATTACTTCTCAATATAAAAATTTATTAAAAGTTGAAGGTGTTAATATAAAATTTACTAAAGATGGTATAAAATGTTTAGCTAATATTTCTTGGAAAATTAATGAAAATACTGATAATATAGGGGCAAGAAGATTACATACTGTATTAGAAAAATTAATGGAAGATATATCATTTAATGCTACTGATTATAAAGATAAATTAATTTTAATAGATTCTAAATATGTAAATTTAAAATTAAATAATTTAATTATAAATGAAGATTTAAGTAAATTTATATTATAATTTTTATTTTTTTTATTATATTTTATATTATTATTTTTTTAAAAAAATATTTTATATTTATTTATTTTTATTTTTATATTTGTTATTATATATATAATATTTAATATAAAAATTGTATATGAAATTAAAGAAATGAAATAGAAATATAGCTATTAATATAGCTTTAAAAGAAAAAATTATTTTAGATATATATTATTGAAGAATAATTTTTTATTTTAGATTTTTTTATATAAAAAATAATACTATTCCTAATAGTAGGAATTTATTAAATTTTTTAAATAAGAAATATAATAATAATTATAATAGTTTATATTTATATAAATTATTTCCAAAAGGTTTTATAAAACAAGTTATTAAAATTACTTGTTTACCAAATAATGTTAGATGTTTTTAATAATATTAATTAAATATATTTAAATTTTTATGAAAAAAAAAATACATCCAAATATGTTTTGTTTAAAAGTAAATTGTTCATGTGGTAATATAATGAATATTTTTTCTACATTGAAAAATGATTTTTTTGTAGATGTATGTTATAAATGTCATTCTTATTATACAGGCAAACAAAAAATTTCTTTTTCTAAAGGTAGAATAGAAAATTTAAGAAAAAGATTTAATAAAATTGATATTAAGTAATATTGATATTTTTTTTTAATTTACTTTTTTATCTCAATATTTAAATTTTTAAATTTTTTAATTATATTTTCATAACCTCTATATACATGATATATAGATTTTATAGTTGTTTTACCATAAGCAATACATCCTGCTAAAATTAATGTTATTGCGCATCTTAAATCTGTAGCAATTACAGTATTTCCAAAAATTTTTTTTACTCCATAACAAATAATTTTATTATTAGAATATCTTATTTTTGCACCCATTTTTTTTAATTCACTTATATGAGAAAATCTTTTTTTAAATATATTTTCTTTAATTAAAGATTTTCCTTTTGAAATACAATTTAATAAGGTAAATTGAGGTTGCATATCTGTAGGAAAATTAGGATATGGATTAGTAATTATATTAACAGATTTACATCTTTTATTTTTCATATTTAATTTAATAAAATCATTTTTAGTTTTTATTTCAGCTCCAGATAATTTTAATTTTTGTATTATTATATTTAGTATATTAGGGTTTGTATTATAACAAATTATTTTTCCTCTAGATATAGCAGATGCTATTAAATATGTACCTGTTTCTATTCTATCTGGTAATATTTTATATTTACATGATAATAATTTTTTTATTCCATATATTATAATAATATTTGTTCCTCCTCCATATATTTTTGCTCCACATTTATTTAAAAAATTAATTGTATCTATTATTTCTGGTTCTTTTGAACAATTTTTTATTATGATTTTCTCATTTATAAATATTGATATTAATATACTAGTAATTGTTGCTCCTACACTTTTTTTTTTAAATATAATTGTATTTGGTTTTAATTTTTTTTTTATTTTAGCTTTTATAATATTATTGTTATATTTTATTTTTATTCCTATTTTTTTTAATACATATAAATGTAAATTTATTGGTCTATTTCCTAAATTACATCCTCCTGGAATATTCATTATAATTTTTTTACATCTTATTAATATTGTTGGTAATAATCATATAGATGCTCTTGTTTTTTTAATTAAATTTGATAAAAAATAATTAATATTTATATATTTTGCATTAATTGTTATAATATTTTTTTCTCTTTTTATTTTTACCCCTATTTTTTTAAATAATTTTATAGTTATATTTATATCTATTAAATTAGGTATATTTTTTATTATTATTTCTTTTTTAATTAATAAACAACTGTATAATATTGGTAAAGCTGAATTTTTGGATCCTGATATTTTTACTTCTCCTTCTATTTTATTTGGACCTAAAATTATAAATTTTTTCATTATATTTAGTTATATTATTTAATATTTTATAAATTTATTAATATTTTATTATTTATTATTATATATATTTTATATAAATATTTATTTTATTTATATAATATATATATTATAATTATTTTTAATATTAATTATATATTTTTGTCATATTTTAAATATATTTATATTATAAAATATAAATTATTGTTTATTTTTAATTAATTATAATTATTTTATATTTTTTTTAGATATTAATAATTTATATTATTAAATATTTTTAAGTGAACTTAAATATGTTATATTAATATAAATTTATTTTAAATTTTTATTTATAATAATTATATGAAATATAAATCAGCTTTTTTAAATAATATTAATGATTTTTTAAATATTAAAGAGGATGGTACATATATAGATTGTACTTTTGGTACTTCATATCATTCTTTAAAAATATTAAGTTATTTAAATAAAAATGGTAAATTATATTCTTTTGATTGTGATCCTATTTCTATTGAAAATGGAAGAAAAATAATTAAAGATAATCGTATAAAATTAATAAATGATAATTTTTCTAATTTAGAATATTATATTAATTATTTTAATTTATATAATAAAATTAATGGTATAATTTTTGATTTGGGATTATCATCTATTCAATTAGATAATAGTAATAGAGGATTTTCATTTTTAAAAAATGGTCCTTTAGATATGCGTATGAATCAAAATATAGGATTTACTCTAAGAGATTGAATTAATAATGCTAAAGAAAAAGATATTTATAATATTATTAAAAAATATGGTCAAGATTATAATTCTAGAAAAATATCAAAAAATATATTTTTTTATTGTAAAAGGAAAAAATTAAATACAACTTATGAATTATCTAGAATTATTGAATATTCTATAAAATCTTATAAAGATTATAAAAGTAAAGCTAGAGTTTTTCAATCTTTTAGAATATTTATTAATAATGAATTAGATAATTTAAAAAATATTTTATATAAATCTTGTAATTTTTTATCTAATAGAGGTAGATTAGTTATAATTAGTTTTAATTCTTTGGAAGATAAAATAGTAAAAAAATTTATTAAAGAAAAATCTAATAGTAATTTAAAATTATTAGATGATATTCCTTTAACATTAAATCAAATTAATAATTTTAATCCATCAGAATTAATAAATTTAGGTAGATTTAAACCTTCAAGAAAAGAAATTTATTCTAATTCTAGAATAAGAAGTGCAATATTAAGAGTTGCTGAAAAAATTTAAATTAAGAGGTTTATTTGAGAAGAAAATCTTTAAAAAATATTTTATTTAAATATTTTGATACTAATAATTTCCCTAAAATTTATATAAATGATATAAAAATTGATAGTAGATTAATTAAAAAAAATGATTTATTTATAGCTGTAAAAGGTTATAAAGAAGATGGTAAAAAATATATTAATGATGCTTTATTAAATGGCGCGGTTGCAATTTTAACGTATTCTAATATAAATAAGAATTATTATTTATTTAGTTTAAAATATAATATATTTATGTTTTTTATTTTTAATTTAAATAATTTTTTATCTGAAATTGCAGGTAATTTTTATGATAACCCAAGTAAAAAAATGTTTTTATTAGGTGTTACTGGTACAAATGGAAAAACAACTATTATTAATTTTCTTTCTAATTGAATTTATTTATTAGGTTATAAAAGTTCTGTTTTAAGTACTTTAGGTAATGGTTTATATAACAATTTAAAATATTCATTAAATACTACAAGTTCTGCTATAGATACTCAATGTGAATTAAATAATCAATATAATATGGGTTCTAGATTTTCTTGTGTTGAAATTTCATCTCATTCTTTAGTACAAAATCGTATAAAAGCATTATATTTTGATTGTGCAATATTCACAAATTTAACTTTAGATCATTTAGATTTTCATAAAAATTTTAAAAATTATGAATTGGCTAAACGTAAATTATTTTTTGAATTTAATATTAAAAATTTAATTATTAATATAGATGATCCTATTGGATTTAAATGATTTAAAAAATTATCAAATGATTATGTTATTCCTGTTACTTTTAATAAAAAAAATTTTATTTATTTTAAATATAGATGGTTATATATAAAAAAAATTATTTTTTTTGGTTTTTTAAAAAAAGTTTATTTTGAATCTTATTTAGGAAATGGAATATTAAATTTTTTTTTTCCAGGTAATTTTAATATTATTAATGTTATGTTAAGTTTTGTATCTTTATTATCATTAAATTTTAATTTTTATGATTTATTAAATACAAGTAAATATTTAAGTTTACCTGAAGGTCGTATGGAATTTTTTTTCTATAAAGAAAAACCTTTATTTATTGTTGATTTTGCTCATACTCCTGATGCTTTAAAAAATATTTTAATAGAATGTAGAAAATATTGTTTAGGAAAATTATGATGTATTTTTGGTTGTACTGGTGATAGGGATAGAAGTAAAAGACCTTTAATGGGTTTTATAGCTAAAAAGTATTCTGATATAGTTATTATAACTAATGATGATTTATATTTTGAAAATGAAAATTCTATTTTAGAAGATATTAAATTAGGTATAGAAAATTTTGATAATGTTTATATAATATTAAATAGAATTTTAGCAATAAAATTTTCTTTTATAAATTCTAATTATAATGATGTTATATTAGTAGCAGGAAAAGGTCATGAAAAATTTCAATTTTTTTTAAATAAAAAAATTAAATATTCTGATAGAAAATTAATTAAAAAAATTTTAAGTAAATCTTTATGAAAAATTTAAATTTATTAAAAATAGCAAATATTACTAATGCAATTTTGATTGGTAATAATATATATATTAAAAATATTTCTATTGATACAAGAAAAAATGATATAAAAGATTCGTTGTTTATAGTTATTAAAGGTTTTTATAAAAAAATTTTTTTATGTTTTGATGCTATTAAAAAAGGTGCTTTAGCTTTACTTATAGATTTTTATTTACCTTTATTTAAAATACCTTTATTAATTGTTAAAAATACTAAAATTGCTTTAGGTAAAATATCTTCTTGATTAAGAAAAAAAAGTTTTTCTAAAGTAATTTGTATTACTGGAAGTACTGGAAAAACTTCTACTAAAGAAATTATAGTTAATATTTTAAGACAATCTAATTTTATATTATATAATCTTTATAATTTTAATAATGAATTAGGTGTTCCTATTACTTTATTAAATTTACAATATTTTAAATATAAATATATAGTTTTAGAATTAGGTAGTAATTCTATTGGAGATATTGATTATTTATCTAGAATAGTTTTACCTAATATTTCTTGTATTACAAATATTTCTATTTCTCATTTAAAAGGTTTTAAAATTTTTAAAAATATTATAATTGATAAAGGTAAAATATTTAAATATTTATCTAAAGATGGTACTGCAATTATTAATGTAAATTATTATTATTATAATTATTGAAAAAAATATTTATTAGGTAAGAGAAAAATATTTTATAATATTTTAGATTTTTATAAATGTAATGTATTTATAAGTAATTTAAAATTTGATATTTTTGGTACTTATTTTATTATGAATACAGTATATGGTAAACAAAAGATATTTTTGAAATTATTAGGTATTCATAATATTTCTAATATTTTATCATCTATTCTTTTAGCTTTATATTTAAATATAAATATAAAAGATATAAAATTAGGTTTAGAAAGTTTATTACCTATTAAAGGTAGGTTGTATCCTATTTTTTTAAATAAAAGAAAAGTAATTTTAGATGATTCTTATAATTGTAATCCTAGATCATTATATTTTAGTATATTATTTTTACAAAATTGTAGTGGTTATAAATTATTAGTTATTTCTGATATGTTGGATTTAAGTTATATGTCTTTTTATTATCATAAATATATTGGTATTTTAATAAAAAAAAAATTTTTAATTAATAAGGTATTAAGTATAGGTAAATATAGTTATTATATTACAAAATATAGTAAAATAGGGGAACATTTTAATGATTTTAATAAATTATTATTAAAAATAAAAAATATATTAACTTCGTATAATGAAGTTACTATTTTAATTAAAGGTTCTAATATATTTAATATGAGTAAAATAATTAATTTTTTATAGGTATTTTATGTTTTATATTTTTTTTTTGAGATTATTTTTTTTATTTTTTTTAAATCCATTTGTTTTATCTTTTATTTTGTCCTTTTTTTTTATTAAATATTTTATATTTATTTTAATTAAATATAAGTTTTTTCAAAATTCACGTGTTATTATACCTAAGAATCATATTTTAAAAAAAAATATTCCGACTATGGGTGGTTTAGTAATTTTATTATGTTTTTTTTTAATATTTTTTTTATTTTTTTATAGAATTTTTAATTTTGATATATTTATATTATTTTTATTTTTTATTTTAAGTGCATTAATAGGAATTTTAGATGATTATATGAAATGTTTTGTATTAAATTCTAATGGTTTATCTATATTTTGTAAGTATATTTTATTATCTTTAATTTCTTTTTTATATATATATTATTTATATAATTATAGTTTTTTAAATTTAAATAATTATTTTATTATTTTTAATTATAAATTTTATATAAATTATATTTATTTTATTTTATGATATTTAATATTAGTAGGTATTTCTAATTCTGTTAATTTTACTGATGGATTAGATGGTTTAGTTACTTTTCCATTAATTTTAAATTTTTTATTTTTATTAATTATTTGTTTTAATGAGTATTTTTATATTATTAATTATATTTTAATTAACTATAATTATTTAATATTTATTAAATATTTAATTATTTTTATTAGTATTATTTTAGGAATATTATTTTCTTTTTTATATTATAATTTTTATCCTGCAAAAATTTTTTTAGGAGATGTAGGTTCATTATCCTTAGGATTTATTTTATCTAGTATTTTTATTTTATTGAGAAAAGAATTTTTTTTATTATTAAATGGTTTTATTTTTTTAATTGAAATTATTTCTGTAATAATTCAAATTTTATCATTTAATTTTTTTGGTAAGAGAATATTTTTAATGGCTCCTTTACATCATCATTATGAGTTACAAAATTATAAGGAAAAAAATATAGTTTTTATTTTTTGATTTATATCATTTTTATCATTTTTAATTTCATTATTTATATACTTTAAAATTTATGTGTAATTATAATAATAAAAATATTGTTGTTTTAGGTGCAGGTTTAACTGGTTTATCTTGTATTAATTATTTTATTTCATTAAATATATTTCCTAAATTAATGGATTCTAATAATATTTATAATATTTCTGTTCCAAGTGGAATAGAATATTGTTTTGGATATTTTAATGAAGATTGATTATTAAATTCTGATTTAATTGTTATTAGTCCTGGAATATCTTCTTATCATCCTTTAATTATTAAAGCTAAAAAGATTGGTATAGAAATTATTAATGATATAGAAATATTTTGTAGAATTAATAAGAAACCTATTATTGCTGTAACTGGAACTAATGGTAAAAGTACTGTAGTAACATTGTTATTTAATATTTTTAAATCTTATAATATTAATGTTTCTTTAGGAGGAAATATTGGTATTCCAGTATTAAATTTATTAAGTAATAATTCTGATGTTTATATATTAGAAATTTCTAGTTTTCAATTAGAATATGTATATTCCTTAAATTTTTTTTGTTCTTGTATTTTAAATGTTACTTATGATCATATGGATAGGTATAAATATTTTCAAGATTATTTTTTTTATAAATTTAAAATTTTTAGTTATTCTAAATATTGTATAGTTAATTATAATGAAAAAATGACTTTATTTAAAAATATTTTTGAAAAAAATATTATTACATTTGGTTATTATATTGGAGATTATTATATTAATAAATTTAATAATAATTTTTATTTATCTAAATTAGATTATAATTATTTAAATGTTAAATATATTTATTTAAAAGGTATTTTTAATTATTTAAATATGTTGGTTGTAATTTGTATTTCTGAAATTTTTAAAATTTCTGAAAATGTTATTTTAAATAATTTAATTAATTTTAAAGGTTTATCTCATAGATTTTCTATAATTAAAAAAAAAAAAGGTATTTTATGAATTAATGATTCTAAATCTACTAATATAGATAGTACATTATCAGCTTTAAATAGTTTACCTTTTACTAAAGGTAGAATATGATTATTAATGGGTGGTGATAATAAAAATGTTGATTTTAAAAAATTTTTAAAACCTAGTTTATTATTATATAAAAATTTATTTATTTGTTGTTATGGAAAAAGTAAAGATATTATATTTAATTTAATACCTAAAATTTCTTTTAAATTTAATTTTTTATGTGATGTTATTAAATATATTTCTAATTATTTAAAATTTTATGATATAGTTTTATTTTCTCCAGGATGTTCTAGTTTAGATCAATTTGATAATTATGAACAAAGAGGTTTAGAATTTATTAAATTAGTTAATAAATATAGTTAGTTAATTATAATTTAAATATTTTTATGAATATAAATCGTGTAATGATTATTACTGGTGGTACAGGAGGTCATATATTTCCTGGATTAGTAATTGCTAAATATTTAAAAAAAAATGGTTGTTTGGTGAAATGAATAGGTAGTAAAAATAGATTAGAATCTATTTTGGTTCCTAAATTTAAAATAGATATTGAATATATTTATATTCCTAATTTTTTAGATTTAATGAATATTAATTTTTTTTCAAATTTTTTTTATTATTTAAAATCTATTTATATAATTGTAAAAAAAATAAAATATTGAAAACCTGATTTAATTTTAGGTTTTGGTGGTTATATATCTTTTTGTGGAATTTTTTCTGCATGATTATGTAATATTAATAGTATTATACATGAACAAAATTCTATTGTTGGTTTTTCAAATAAAATTTCATATTATATTGCTACTAAAAGTTTACAAGCTTTTCCTAATACTTTTAGTTCTAACGCTATTACTGTTGGTAATCCTATTAGGGAAGATATTTTATCTATAAAACCTCCTAATATTAGATTAATTAATCGTATAGGTAAAATAAATATATTAATTATAGGAGGTAGTCAAGGATCTGAAATTATTAATAATATAATTTTTAAAATTATAAAAATTTTAGATGTAAATAGATATTCATTTTTACATCAAGTTGGTTTTTTAAATTATAAAAAAAATTTGAGTTATATAAATAATATAAATAATAATAATTATATATGTGTTGATTTTATATATAATATGTATAATGCTTATAACTGAGCTGATTTAATAATATGTAGATCTGGAGCTTTAACAGTAAGTGAAATAAGTAATATAGGTTTAGCTGCTATTTTTATACCATTTATATATAAAGATAATCATCAATATTTAAATGCAAAATTTTTATCTAAAAATAATTCTGCTATTATAATAAATGAAGATGAGTTAAATGAATTTTTATTAGTTGATATAATATTAAAATTAGATAGAAAAAAATTATTTAATATGTCTAATTTGTCATATTTGAATAGAATTAAAGATTCTAATAAAAAATTTATGAAACAAATATATAATTTTTAATATAAATATTAATATTATGAGATAAATTAAGTGAAAAATAATAGTGATTTATTTATAGGTATAAATAAAGATAAATTTATTATACATTTTATTGGTATTGGTGGTGTTGGAATGTCATCAATAGCAGAATATATGTTATTGTCTGGTTATAATATAACTGGATCTGATATATGTTTAAATTATAGAACAAGATATTTATCTTCTTTAGGAATTAAAATATATAATTATCATTCTAAAAATAATGTATTTAAAAGTAATTTAATTGTTTATTCTTCTGCTATTGATTTATTAAATGATGAAATTGTATTTGCTAAACATAATAATATTCCAATAATTTCTAGAATTGAAATGTTATATGAATTAACAAAATATAATTATTTAATTACTGTTATTGGTAGTCATGGAAAAACCACTACTACTTCTTTTATATTTGATTTATTTTTTAATTATAATTTGAAAATTAATTGTATAAATGGTGGTAATATAAAATCTATTAATTCTTACATTTATTTAAGTGATAATAAATATTTTTTAATTGAATTAGATGAAAGTGATAATTTATTTATTTTATTAAAACCTACTATAGTTATTTTAACTAATATAGATTCTGATCATTTAAATAATTATAATAATAATATTAATAATTTAATAAATTCCTTTTTAAGTTATATTAATAAAATTCCATTTTATGGTTATTTTATAGCTTGTTTAGATGATAAAAATATTGTATCAATTTTAAATAATAATAATTTTAATTGTAAAATAATTACTTATGGTTTTAATAAATATTCTAATTTTTTAATTTCTAATTATAAACAAAATAAAAATTTTAGTAATTTTAATTTATATATTAATAAAAAGAAAAAATATAATTTAAATGTAAATATATTTGGTAAACATAATATTTTAAATTTAGTAGGTTCTATAGCTTTATTAAATCAATTTTATAAAATAAATTTATTAGAGTTACAAGAATCTTTATATTGTTTAAAAGGAGTAAATAGAAGATCAGAAATAATAGGTGAATTTTCTTTTACATATAAAAATTATTTATATAATAATATATTATTTATATCTGATTATGGTCATCATCCTACTGAAATAAAATGTAATATAAATTCTATATATAAATCTTGAAATAGAAGAATAGTTATGATATTTCAGCCTCATAGATTTAGTAGAACTAAGTTTTTACTAAATTATTTTGTAAATGTTTTAGTTAAAGTTGATATTTTATTATTATTAAATATTTATTCAGCTTCTGAAGATAATAATATTTATTTTATAAATAGTAATAAATTATTTATGTTAATGTATGATTTATATAATTATAAAAATTGTATTTTAATTGATAAGAAATATAAAATTTTTAAATATTTGTTAAATATTATTATGGATAAAGATATTATTTTATTTCAAGGAGCTGGTAAAATTAATTTACTTTTATATTATTTTATTAATAAATATGTAAAATAAAATTAATTTATTATATTAATATAAAAAATTATGAATAATGTTGCTATATTTTGTGGTGGTAATTCCACTGAAAGAAATATTTCTATAAATTCTGGATATTATATATTTAAGTGTTTATTAAAAAAAAATATTAATGTATTTCCGATTGATATTAAATATTTTTGTTTAAATGATTTTTTAAAAAAAAAAATAGATAAAGTTTTTATAACATTACATGGAAAAATAGGAGAAGATGGAATTTTACAAGGTTTTTTAGATTTTTTAAAAATTCCATATACTGGAAGTGGAGTTTTTGTTTCATCTTTATGTATTAATAAATATAATACTAAAAAATTTTTAAATAATTTTAAAATAAATACTATACCTGATATTTTTATTAATAAGAAAGATATTATTGATAATAAACTTTTTAAATTATATAAAAAATCTTTTTTAAAACTTAATCTTCCATTTATAATAAAACCTAATGATAGTGGATCAAGTATAGGTATAAGTATTATAAATAGTTATAATGATTTTAAAAATTATTTTATTAAAAATATATTTATTTTTGATGATTTTATATTAGAAAAATATATTTATGGTAATGAATATACTATTGGTATTTTAAATAAAAAAATTTTATGTCCTGTAAAAATTAAATTTAAAAATAAATTTTTTGATTTTAATACTAAATATTATAATAATAATATTATTATTTCTAATAATATTAATATTAATATTAAAAAAGAAATGATTAATATTTCAAAAAAAATATTAAATATTTTAGATTTAAAAGGATGTATAAGAATAGATTTTATAGTTGATAAATTTAAAAAAATTTGATTTTTAGAAATAAATACTATACCTGGTATGACTAATCGTAGTTTAATACCTATTTGTGCTAAATATTCTGGTATTAGTTATTCAAAATTAATTTTAGATATATTATATAATTAATATTTATAATTTATAGCTTATAATTATTTTTATATTTTTTATCTTTTTATGATTTATTTTTTTTATTATTTTTCTTTTATTTTTTATTAAATATTTTTTTATTATATAATTATTTATTTTTATATATATATTATTTTTTTTGATATTTATTATTTTATAATTATTAGATATTTTTTTTGGTAAAATTTTTTTTATTTTGTTATCTATTTTTTTTATTATTTTACTTTTAGTTATTAAGTTAATTAGATTATTTTTTTCTTTTTTATTATTAATGATATTAATAATTAATTTGGGATTTTTTTTTTTCATTTTTTTTTTTATTTTTATGATAATATATATTATAAATTATTTTAAATTATTAGATAATAATAATTTAGATTTTATCATTTAATTTTATTATATATAAATTTTATAAATTATTATGTTCATTAAATTATTTTCATATATTTTTAAAAATAAAAATAAAAAAAAAATTGATTATTTTTATAATATTATAGATAAAATAATTAGTTTAAAAAAAATATTTTCTAAATATTCTGATTTTATAATAAAAAATAATACAGATGTATATCGTAATATGTTATGTTCTAATAAAATTAATAGTGATTATATTTTACCTTATATATTTACTAATATATATGAAGCTATTAAGAGAATTTTTGGAATTGAATTATTTGATGTTCAATTATTAGGAGCATTATCATTATATGATGGTTATATTATTGAAATGAAAACTGGTGAAGGTAAAACTATTACATCTACTTTACCTGCTTATTTTTATTCTTTATTTAATAAAGGTGTTCATATAATTACTGTAAATGATTATTTAGCTAGAAGAGATTGAGTTAATAATAGTAAATTATTTAATTTTTTAGGTTTAAGTGTTGGTTTAAATTTACCTGGTATGTCTTTAATAGAGAAAAAAAAATCTTATTTATGTAATATTACTTATGGTACTAGTAGTGAATTTGGTTTTGATTATTTACGTGATAATATGGTTTTTTCAAAAAATGATAAGGTTCAAAGAAAAAAATTATATTATGCTATTTTAGATGAGGTAGATTCTATTTTAATAGATGAATCTAAAACTCCTCTTATTATTTCTAATTCAGATAGTTATGTAAATAATTTTTATAAAAAGATAAATAAAATTATTTTTGATTTAAAACCTATATATAAAGAAAAATTTAATTATAAAATTAATGATGGTGATTTTATAGTTAATAAAAAAAATGATCAAATTTATTTTACTGAAAAAGGTTTTATAAATTTAGAAAAATTATTTATAAAAAATAATATAATTAGTAAAAATGAAATTTTTTATACACTTGAAAATATAAATGTTATTAATTGTTTTATTTGTTTATTAAAAGCTTATTATATTTATAAAAGAAATGTGGATTATTTAGTTAGTGATAATAAAGTAATAATTATAGATAAAAATACTGGTAGAATGGTTCCTGATAGAAGATGATCTGATGGAATACATCAAGCTTTAGAAGTTAAAGAAAAGGTTAAAGTTAATAATGAAAATAAAATATTAGCTTATATAACTTTTCAAAATTATTTTCGTATTTATAGCAAAATATGTGGTATGACAGGTACTGCTATTACTGAAGCTTTTGAGTTTAATTCAATTTATAATTTAGATATTATTGTTATTCCTACTAATAAATCTATGATTCGTGTTGATTATGATGATTTAGTATATTTAACAGAAGAAGAAAAAATATATTCTATAATAAATGATATAAAAGATAAATATATTAAAGGTCAACCTGTTTTAGTTGGAACTACATCTATAAAAAAATCGGAATATTTGTCTAATTTGTTATTTAAAAATGGTATAAAAAATAATGTTTTAAATGCTAAATATCATATGTTTGAAGCTAATATTATTTCTCAAGCTGGTAAATTAGGTGCTGTTACTATTGCTACTAATATGGCAGGTAGAGGAACTGATATAATTTTAGGTGGTAATTTAAATAAAGAAATTTCTAAAATTAATAAAAAAGATATTAGTGTTAATAAAATTAATATAATTAAAAAGAAATGAAAAATAGATCATGATTTAATAGTATCTTTAGGTGGTTTATATGTAATAGGTTCTGAAAGACATGAATCTAGGAGATTAGATAATCAATTAAGAGGAAGATCTGGTAGACAAGGTGATCCTGGTTCTTCTAGATTTTATGTATCTATGGATGATTCTTTAATGAGTATTTTTTCTTCTAAAAAAATAATATATTATATGAGAAAGTTAGGTGTTAAATATGGTGAATATATAGAACATCCATGAGTATCTTTATCTATTGAAAATATTCAAAAAAAAATTGAAAATTATAATTTTGAGATTCGTAGATATCTTTTAAATTATGATAATATATATAATGATCAAAGAAAGATTATTTATTTAGAAAGAAATAAAATTTTATATTTAAAAAATGTTTATAAATATATATGTAGGTATATTAAAAATGTAGTAAATAATTTTTTATTTTTATATGTTAATAATAAAGTATTATTTAATAAATATTATAGTTATTTTGGTATAAAAATATTAAAAGTATGATTAATTAATAATAATTTTGTGAAAATATATAATTTTATTTTGAATAAAATAGTTAGTTTTTTTAATATAAGTAAAAAAAAAATTAAAAAAAAAATTTTATTGAAATTACAAAAAAATATTATATTAAAAACATTAGATTTTTTTTGAAAAGAATATTTATATATTGTTAATAATTTAAGAGAAAGTATAAATTTATGTGTTTATTCTCAAAGAAATCCAAAACAAGAATATAAAATAAGATCTTTTAATATTTTTGTGAGTATGTTAGATAATTATTATTATGAAGTTATAAGAATATTATTAAATTTACCTATAGAATATAATAAATTATATAAAGTTATGAATTTATATTTATAGAAGAATATAAATAAATTTTAATTTTTTAAAAAAGTTTGATAATGTTTTATATTATGTATTTTAGTTGTTTTGATTATGTATATATTTGTTATTAATATATAATATACATAGTTATTTAAAGAATTTTATTTTTTAAATAATTGTAGATTAATTTATTTTTTATGTAAATAATTATATATTAATGATATGTTTTCTAAAATTAATTTATCTTTAAAATGAAGACCAAAATTTTTTAAAGATTTTATTGGTCATAAAAATATAATTGAGATTTTAATTAATAGTTTAAAATCTAATAAAATACATAATTGTTATTTGTTTTATGGTTCTCATGGAATTGGAAAAACAAGTTTAGCTAGAATATTTGCGAAAAGTTTAAATTGTATTAAAGGTATTACAAATAATTTTTGTGGAAAATGTTCTAATTGTATAAATATTGATTTAAGTAAATCTTCTGATGTAATTGAAATAGATGCTGCTTCTCGTACTAAAATAGATGATATTAAAGAAATTTTAGATAATATTAATTATTTACCAATTTCTATGCGTTATAAAATATATATAATTGATGAAATTCATATGTTATCTCGTTATAGTTTTAATTTTTTATTAAAAATATTAGAAGAACCTCCTAAACATATAAAATTTATTTTAGCTACTACTGAAATTAGTAAAATTCCTGATACTATATTATCTAGATGTATTTCATTTTATTTAAAATCTTTAAGTATAAAAAGTATTATAAAAAGAATTAATTATATTTTATATAAGGAAAAAATAAAATTAAATGATAATGTTATAAAAATAATATCTTTATATTGTAAAGGAAGTATGAGAGATGCTTTAAATATATTAGATCAATTATTAATGTTAAATTTATATAATAAAATTTCTTTAAAGAAAATATATTCTTTATTAGATGTAGTTGATTATAGATTAGTATTGTTATTTATGAAATATTTATTTATAAAAAATAATAAGATATTTTATTTATTAAATAAATTAAATGATTTAGATATAAATTATGATAATTTTTTATTAATTTTAATTGAAAATATTCATAATATATTATTATTATTTTTATATCCTAAATATAAATATTATTTAAATAAATATTTTATAAAAATAAATTTTTTAATTAATTTTAAAAAATTATTAGATTTAAAAGATATTATTTTTTATTATAAATTATTTTTATTATGTAAAAAAAATATATTTATTATTAGTAATAAAAGAATAATTTTTGAGTTTTATGTTATTAGAGCTTTTATATATAAAAATATATTTTATAATTATTAGTTAACAATATTTAATTATATAGAAAAATATATTTTTATTAAATAAGTATTAAAATAATTTATTTTTTTAAATAAAAAATAATTAGGAATTTTAAATGAAAAAAGAAATTTATAATTTTAAATCAGAAATTAAAGAATTATTAAATATAATGATAAATTCTTTATATTCTAATAAAGAAATTTTTTTAAGAGAATTAATTTCAAATTCTTCTGATGCTATAGATAAAATAAAATTTTATAATATAAAAAATAAAAATTATGAAATAAATAATATAAATGAAGATTATTTTATAAAAATTTATATAGATAATGATAATTTAATAATTAGTGATAATGGTATTGGTATGACCAAAAAAGAATTAATTAATAATTTAGGAAGAATAGCGAAATCAGGTACTAAAGAATTTTTAAATAAATATGTTAATTTAAATAAAAAATATAAAAATTCTAATATGATAGGTCAATTTGGTGTTGGTTTTTATTCTTCATTTATGGTTTCTAATAAAGTTTTAGTTCATACTAAATCTATTATTAGTAAACATAGTTATTTATGAAGTTCTAATGGTTGTGGTAAATATACTATTACTGATAAATTTAAAGAAAATATTGGTACTGATATTATATTAAATATTAAAGATTCTTGTAAAGAATTTTTAGATAATTCTAATATAGAAAGAATAGTTATAAAATATTCTAATTATATTAATGTACCTATAAAACTTAAATATTTTGATAAAAAAGAAAATAAATATATATATAAACAAGTAAATAAATCTAGTGCATTATGAATTAAAAATAAAAAAGATATTTCTAAGATAGAATATATTAATTTTTATAATTCTTTAACTAATAATTTAGGAAATCCTTTAATTTGATCACATAATAAAGTTGAAGGTAAATATGATTATATTAGTTTAATATATATTCCTAGTATTTCTCCTTGAAATATATGAAATAGAGATGAATATAAAAATGGTATTAAATTATATGTAAATAGAATTTTTATTATGGATGGTATTAATAAAATAGTACCTTTTTATTTAAGATTTATTCAAGGAATTATAGATACTAATAATTTATCTTTAAATATTTCTCGTGAAATTTTACAAGATGATGATTTTATTAATATTTTACGTGTTTCTATAACTAATAAAGTTATAAATATGTTAAATAAATTATCTTTAGATAAAGATAAATATTATATTTTTTGAAAAGAATTTGGTAATATTTTTAAAGAAGGTTTAGCTGAAGATGAAGTAAATCGTTATAAAATATCTTTATTATTAAGATTTTGTTCAACTTATTATTCTTCTAAAAAAAAATATATTTCTTTAGAAGATTATTTAAATCGTATGTTACCTGGACAGGATAAAATTTTTTATATTATTTCTGATAATTATTATTCTGCTTTTAATAGCCCCCACTTAGAAATTTATCGTAAAAAAAATATAGAAGTTTTATTAATGTTTAATAGAATAGATGAATGGATGATGTCTTATTTAAATGATTTTAAAGGAATTAAATTTTGTTCTATAAATAAAAATGATATTGAATCTAATATAATTACTTTAGATAAATCTAAAATAATAAATATTAATAATGATAATAATACTAATTTAAATAATTTTATATTAAAAGTAAAAGATATTTTATCTAAATATAATATTAAAGATGTTGTTTTAACTAATAAATTAAATAACTTTCCTGTTGTTGTTACTACATCTACTAATGAAATTAGTACTCAAATGTCTAAATTATTATCTTCAATTGGAAAATCTGTTCCTAAAATAAAATATTTATTTGAAATTAATCCTAATCATATATTAATAAAATATATTAATAATATTCAAGATAAAAGTTTATTTAAAAAATGAATAAATTATTTATTTTATCAAGCTTTGTTAATAGAAACAAATTCTTTAGATAATCCTACTAAATTTATTAATATTATTAATGATATATTATGTAAATTAATTATTAAATAGTTAAATTTAATTATTAAATAGTTAAATATTTTTTATTATATATATATATATATATTTAATATATATATATATATAATATATATTATATATTTTTTATTTTTTTTATGTTTTTTAATATTTCTTTATATATATTTTTATTATTTTTTATAAATTTAGATGAATTATCTTTTCCTTGTCCTAGTTTATTATTATTATAATAATATCATGTTGATTTTTTTTCTATTATTTTAGTATTTACTCCTACATTTAATATATCTTGATATATATTAATTCCTTTATCATATAATATTTGAAATGTTGTTTCTTTAAAAGGGGCAGATAATTTATTTTTTACTATTTTAACTTTTACTTTATTTCCTATTATATCTTCGTTTTTTTTTACTATACCTATTTTTCTTATATCAATTCTAATTGATGAATAAAATTTTAAAGCATTACCTCCTGTAGTAGTTTCTGGATTTCCAAATATTATTCCTATTTTACTTCTTATTTGATTTATAAATATTAATAATATTTTTGATTTATATATATTTTTTGCTAATTTTCTCATTGCTTGACTCATCATTCTTGCACATAATCCTACGTGTGCTTCACCCATATTTCCTTCTATTTCAGCTTTAGGTGTTAAAGCTGCTACTGAGTCTACTATTATTAAATCTATACTTTTTTTTTTAGCTAATAAATTACAAATTTCTAATGCTTGTTCTCCATAATCTGGTTGTGAAAATAATAATTCTTTAATATTAATTCCTATTTTTTTTGCATATTTAGGATCTAATGCATGTTCTGCATCTATAAATATGCATTTTTTATTTTTTTTTTGTGCTGAAGCTATTATTTCTAATGTTAATGTAGTTTTTCCGGAAGATTCTGGACCATATATTTCTACTATTCTACCTAAAGGTAATCCTCCTATTCCTAATGCAATATCTAAAGATATTGAACCTGTTGAAATTGTTTCAATATTTTTATATATTTTATCATTATTTAATTTCATTATAGATCCTTTACCAAATTTATTTTCTATATATTTTATGGTAGAGTCTATTAATTCATTTTTTTTATTCATATTTATATTATTTTTTTGTATATTAATAGTTTATTATTATATAATATTTTTAATATTATTAAAGTATAATATATTTATTATATATTTAAAATATTTAATTATAATTTTATTTTTTTTATATAAGTTAAATTATGTATAATAGTTTTAATGAAGTACGTAATATGTTTATAGATTTTTTTAAATCTAAAAATCATTTATTAATTGAGAGTAGTTCTTTAATACCTAAAGATAATAGTTTATTATTTACAAATGCTGGTATGAATCAATTTAAAGATATTTTTTTAGGTTTGCATAAAAGTTTATATAAGGAGATTGTTACTGTACAACGTTGTTTAAGAGTTGGTGGTAAACATAATGATTTAAAAAATATAGGATATACATTTAGACATAATACTTTTTTTGAAATGATGGGAAATTTTAGTTTTGATTCTTATTTTAAAAAAGAGTCAATTTTATATGCTTGGGAATTATTAACTTCTAATAAATGATTTAATTTAAATAAAAATAAATTAATTATTACAGTAAATATTAATGATTTTGAAACTTATAATATATGATTAAATATTTTAAAAATAAATAAAAATAATATTTTTTTAGTCGGTAAAAAATGTAATTATATAAATAGTGAATCTGATAATTTTTGAAAAATGTCAGATTTTGGTCCTTGTGGTTATAGTACAGAAATATATTATAATATAAATTGTATTGATAATATTAATGATTTTTTATTATATAAAGATACTAATAAATATTTAGAAATTTGAAATTTGGTTTTTATAGAATATAATATTATTAATAATAATAGTATTATTAATTTACCATATAAGTCTGTAGATACAGGTATGGGCTTGGAAAGAATATGTTCAATTTTACAGAATGTTAATTCTAATTTTAGTATTGATATATTTTTGAAATTAAAAAAGAAAATATCTAAATTTTTTAATATTAAAATAAAACGTAATAATATATTTGTTTTTAATTTAATTTCTGATCATTTAAGATCTATTATTTTTTTAATAATAGATGGTATATTACCTTCTAATGAATATAGAGGTTATATATTACGTAAGATAATTAGAAGAACTTTAACTTATATTTATTTATTGATTAAAAATAAAGATTTTGTTTTAAATAAATTATTATATTATTTAAAAGATTGATTTTTTAATTTTTATTTTTTTAAAAAAAAAAATATTTTTATAAAAATTAAAAAAATTGTTATGGAAGAAGAAAAAAAATATTTTTTTAATTTATTTAATAATTTAAATTTATTAAATTTTTATTTAAAAAAGTTAAATAATAAAAATAATATTTTAGATGGTAAAACTGTATTTTTATTATATGATACTTACGGTTTACCTTTAGATATAATAATTGAATTTTGTAAATATAATAATTTTATTGTTGATATTAAGAAATTTAATTATTTTTTAAATTTACAAAAAAAAAAATCTAAAAGTTTTAGTATTTTTAATAAAAAAAATATATTTTTAAATTTAAATAATATAAAGAAAACTAAATTTATTGGATATAATATAAATTATTGTTATAGTAAAATTATTTATATACTAAAAAAAAATAATATAATTAATTTTTTTAATAAATATGATATTGAAATAATAATTATATTATCTTATACTGTTTTATATCCTGAATGTGGTGGTCAAATTGGTGATAGAGGAATTATATATAATAATAATTTTAAATTTTTTGTTTATAATACTAAATTTAATGGAAAATATATATATCATATTGGTAAATTATTATATGGATGTATTAGTATTAATGAAGTTGTTAAAGTAAAATATGATTTTAATTATAGATTTAGTATTTCTTGTAATCATTCTGCATGTCATATATTATTATATATTTTAAAAAAAAATTTTTCTAAAAAAATTAAACAATGTGGTTCTTTAATTAAAAATAATTATTTTACTTTAGATTTTTATTATGATTCTAATTTAGATATTTTTAAAATATATAAAATAAATAGACAAGTTAATAAAATAATATGAAAAAAATTATATTTTTATGAAAAGTTAATTAAAAGAAATAATTTTAATAAAAAATTTATTTTTTTAAATGAAAATAATTATGTTCGTATTATTAATTTTGGTAATCTTATTAAGGATTATTGTTGTGGTACACATGTTGAAAATACTTATAAAATAAATTTATTTGTAATTAAAAAAAAGTATAATATTTCTTGTAATATTAAACGTATTAAAGCATGTACTAATTTATATGCATTAAAATATATAAATAAAAATTTATTTTTTTTAAAAAATGTTTGTAATATATTATCAATTAATAAAAATCAAATATATAATAAAATATTTTTTATGAAAAAAAATGAGATAAAAAATAAAAAGAAAAATAAATTAATATATAATATATTAATTAAAAATATTTTATCTCAAATTTTATTAAAAGATATTATAAATTATGAAAATTTGAATATTTTAATTAAAAAATTTGTTTATAATGATTTTTTAAATGAAAATATATTATTTAATATAATAAATAAAATAAAAAATAAATTTAATTTATCTTTAATAATATTTATATTAAAATTAAATAATATTGATAAATTGATTTTTATTTCAAATAAAAATTTAACAAACTATTTAAATATATTAAATAATAATTTTATAAATATTAAAAAATATAAAATTATAAAAAAAAATAATTTTAATATAGAATTTTTTAATATTTTTCATTTAAAAGATAATTTTAATTTATATAAAATAATTAATTTTATAAGATATAAATTATTAAATTTTAATAAAATGTTATTATTAAATAAATAGGAATTTATAAATGCTTATTTTAACTCGCAAAATTGGTGAAACATTAATAATTAAAAATGATATAATAATAACAATATTAAGTATTAAAGGTAATCAGATTCGTATAGGTATAGAAGCTCCTAAAAATATTTCTATTTATAGGAAAGAAATATATATAAAGATTCTTAAAAATAATAAGAATAAAATATTAGATAAATAGTATTTATTTTTATTATTATTTTGATGAGATGACCGAGTGGTTTAAGGTACTCCTCTGCTAAGGGAGCATACTTAAAAGTATCGAGGGTTCGAATCCCTCTCTCATCGTTACATCCGTAACTCAGTGGATAGAGTACTCGGCTACGAACCGAGTTGTCAGGGGTTCGAATCCTCTCGGATGTGTTTTAATATTTATATTTATATTTTTTATAAATAAATTAGAATTTAAAAATAAATCCTAATGACATAATGTTATTATTGTAATTATTATTTAATTGATTAATTTTATAATTTATATAACCAATTAATGATTTATTAAATTTATATATAGTAGATATATTAAAATATTTTTCTATATTTATTAAATTTTTATTTTTATTTATATTATGTGTTTTTGTTTGTGTATATCCTAAAATTGGAGTAAATCCTGATTTAAAAGTATATTTAATTATTGTATTAAAATAATAATCTTTTTTATTATTATTTTTATTTATTATTAAATTATTTATTAAATTATTTCCTTGAGTATATGTTGTTCCTAAATATAATTTATTTAAATTATATTTAATTCCAGTTGATCATATATTTTTTTTTATATAATTATTATTTTGAAAATTATTTTTTTTAAATTTAATATTTTTTTTTATATTATATTTTTTTAGAGAATATGAAGTTGATAGTTCTAATCCATATTTAGTTTTTAAACTATAAGTTGTTCCTCATCCATTTTCTGAAAATTTTATAATATTATTTATTGGATTATTTGAATTATTATTTTTTTGATATTGAAGTATAAATTTTATATTTTTAAATATTGGTATATTTTTTTTTAAATTTATTTTTTTTTTATATGTTATTAAATTATTATTTATTTCAGCTATATTATTATTATTATTATTCAAATTATATGGAAATATATTTGTATATGATAATGTATTATTTATATTTTCATAATTTTTTCCATAATTTATTTCGCCTAAACAGTTATTTTTAATACCTATATAAAATAAATTAGTTTTTATATTATTTATTTTACTTTTTTTTTCTTTATTTATTTTTAATGTTGTTTTTATTTTTCCATATGTAATTATATTACTATTTATTTTTTTTTTTCCATTAATTATAAATGATAAATATTTTATTTTATTTTTGTTATTTTTATTAGAATATTTAGTTAATAATAAACTATTAAAATTTAATAAAATATTTTTATTTTTTAATATTGTAATAGATTTAGATGTTTGTATAATTAATAATGATATTATAATTAATATTAATGAATTTTTTTTAATTATATTCATTTTTCAAATTCCTTATATTATTAGTATATATATTTATTATATAAATTTAATTTGATATTCACAATATTAATAATTTATTTTAAAAATTTATATATTTAGGATATCTAGGAAAAGGTATAACATCTTTTATATTTTTCATATTAGTTATATACATTAATAATCTTTCTATTCCTAAACCAAAACCTGAATGTGGAATAGTTCCATATTTTCTTAAATCTTTATATCATCAATATTTTTTTTTATTAATTTTTTTTTCATTCATATTATTATTTAGTAATTTTATATTTTCTTCTCTTTCTGAACCTCCTATTATTTCACCTACATTAGGTAATATTATATCCATAGATGAAACTGTTTTATTATTTTTATCTTTTTTCATATAAAAAGGTTTTATTTCTTTAGGAAAATTTGTTATTATTATTGGTGATTTAAAATATTTTTTTGTTAAATATGTTTCTATTTCTGTTGAAATATCTATTCCTCAAATAATTTTTTCTTTAAATATTTTTTCTTTTTTTTTGATTATTTTAAATATTTCTTTATATTTTATTTGTATAAATTTTTTTTCTATTATATTTATTAAATATTTATCTTTTTTTGTTTTTGTATATTTAAATAAAAATTCTAGATCATTATAATTTTTTTTTATTATTTTTTTTATACAATATGATAATATATTTTTTGATATTTTTATTATTTTATTTATTTTAGCTAATGTTATTTCTAATTCTAACATTCAAAATTCTGCTAAATGTTTATTAGTATTTGAATTTTCTGCTCTAAATATTGGTCCTAAATTATAAACTTTAAATAATGAACATGCATATGTTTCTAAATTTAATTGTCCTGAAACAGTTAAAAAAGATTTTTTATTAAAAAAATTTTTATTTTTTATTTCAAACATTTTACTATTACCTTCTGTATCTAATGAAGTAATGATTGGTGTTGTTATTAAATAAAAATTTTTTTTTTGTAAATATTTATGTAAATTATATATTAATGTATTTCTTATTCTAGTTATTGATTCTATTAATGATGTTCTACATCTTAAGTGTAAATTTTTTCTTAAATATTCTAAAGAATGATATTTTGCACTAATAGGATATTTTTTTTGATTATTAATTTTTCCTAAAATTTTTATTTTAATTGCATATATTTCTTTTTTTTTATTTTTTTTATTTATTTTTAATTTTCCTTTTACTTTTATTACTCATCCTGTATTTATTTTTAAAATTTTTTTATTTTTTTTTATATATTTTTTTTTTAAAATTATTTGTATAGGATTTATACATGATCCATCTTTTATATCTATGAAAAATATATTTATTTTTGAATATCTTATAGTTTTTATTCTTCCATATATATATATAATGTTATTTTTTTTTATATTTTTTATTTTATTTATTTCTTTTATAGATATATAATTCATATTTTACTCTTTTTTAAAATAAAATTATTTTATATATTAATTATTTTATATTTTTTTAACCATATACATTTATTACTTTTTTTTTTTATATATTTTAAATATTTTATATGTTTTTTAATATATTTTTTTTTTATTTTTCTTTTATCATTATTATTATTTTTTTTTTTTTTTTTTATTTTGTTTTTTCCTTTTTTATTTTTTTGTTTATAAAATATTATTTTATTTTGTTTTCTTGTCATACATAAATATGCCATTAATAATAATTTTGCATCTAATAATGCTCCATGTTTTTTTCTTTTTGATATATCTATATTATATCTTTGACATAATGAATTTAAATTATTTTTTTTTCCAGGGAATAATTTTCTTGCTATTGATAATGTATCTGTAATTTTACAAATATTTTTTATTTTTTTTATTTTAAAATTTATTAATTTTAATTCATATTCTATAAATTTAATATCAAAATTTGCATTATGTATAATTAATTCTTTATTTTTTATAAAATTAATTAATTTTTCTGCTATATCAGAAAATATGGGTTTATTTCTTAAAAAATAATTATTTATTCCATGTACTTTATATGCCTTTTCATCTATTTTTCTTTCTGGATTTATATAAAAATGTATAAAATTATTAGTTATTTTTCTATTTATTAATTCTATAGCTCCTATTTCAATTATTTTATGTCCTATATAATGATTTTCTATTAAATTAATTCCAGTTGTTTCTATATCTAATATAATTTGTTTATTCATTTTTTTAAATTAGTTTATAATATTAATAAAATTAATTTTTATTAAAAATATGTTAAAAATAGATATTTATACAGATGGTTCATGTATTAATAATCCAGGTCCTGGCGGTTGTGCTTCTATTATTAAATTTATAAAAAAAGAAATTATTTTAAAAGCTGGTTATTATTATACTACTAATAATAGAATGGAGTTAATGGCTTTTATATTATCTTTAAAGTTTTTGGTAAATAATTTTTATATTAATAATAATATTAATGTATTTACTGATAGTACTTATTTATATAATGGAGTCAATTATTGAATTTATTCTTGAAAAAAAAATAATTGAAAAAAATCAAATAATAAATTTATTAAAAATATAGATTTATGAAGTTTAATATATAAAAATATAATTTTATTTAAAAAAAAAATTAAATGAAATTTATTAAAATCTCATAAAGGAAATTATTATAATAATAAATGTGATAAAATTGCATTTTTATCTGCAAAAAATCCTATGTTTTTTGATTACTCTAAATATTTTTTTAATTAAATTTTTATTTTATATAAATTATAAAATTTTTTATTTTTTATAATATTTTATTTTTATATTATTTATATATGTATATATTTATTATTTTATATATATTATTATTAGAAATTGTTTTATTTATATTTTTATATATTAAATTTTATATTTTTATTAT